>CAJPFF010000097.1 GCA_905339345.1 Geobacteraceae bacterium
TGCCGCACCGCCTCCCCCAGAAGATCGGTCCGCAAAGGGTAGAGCTGTTCCACCCGGATGATGGCCACGTCCTCCCGCCCCTCCTTCTCCACCCGCTCCAGGAGGTCGTAATAGATCTTCCCGGTGCAGAGGAGAAGCCGCCGCGCCTTCTCGGGAGCGGCACCGCCAACGATCACCTCCCGGAACATCCCCTGCAGCTCCTCCAGCCGGGAGACGCACTGGGGATGGCGCAGGAGGCTCTTGGGGGAGAATACCACGAGGGGCTTGCGGAAGGGCTGCTTCATCTGCCGCCGCAGGAGATGGAAGAGCTGGGCCGGGGTGGAGGGGTAGGCCACCTGCATGTTGTTGTCGGCGCAGAGCTGGAGAAAGCGCTCGATCCGGGCGCTGGAGTGTTCGGCCCCCTGCCCCTCGTAGCCGTGGGGAAGGAGGAGAACGAGGCCGCTCACCCGCTGCCACTTTGACTCGCCGCCGGCGATGAACTGGTCGATGATGACCTGGGCGCCGTTGGCGAAATCGCCGAACTGGGCCTCCCAGATGACGAGCGCCTCGGGCGCCTCCACCGAGTAGCCGTACTCGAAGCCGAGGACCGCGAACTCCGAAAGCATGCTGTCCCAGGCCTGGAAGGAGGCCCCATTCGTCGCCGTACCTGCAAGGGGAACGAAAGAGGCGTCGGTGGCCATGTCGTGGAGGACGGCGTGGCGGTGGCCGAAGGTGCCGCGCCGGGTATCCTCACCGGAGAGGCGGATGGAGACACCTTCCGCCAGGAGCGTGGCATAGGCGAGGGTCTCGGCGCTCCCCCAGTCGATCCCCTCTCCCCGCTCCACCGATTCCCGCCGTTTGGCCAGGAGCGCCGCCACCTTCGGGTGGGGGGTGAAGCCGTCGGGGATGACGGCGAGCCGGACGGCCAGGTCCTTCAGGACATCGCGGGAGACGCCGGTCTCGACCGGGCCGGGGGCGTAGTCCCGCCGGTACTGCTCCCACTTCCCCTCGAAACCGCCGGGGACGGGACGGGGCGGGGAGCCCAGGGCGGCGTCGAGGCGACGGGTCATCTCTGCCGACCGGGCTGCGATCTCTTCCCGGCCGATCCCCTCCTCGGCCAGCCGGGCGGCGTACACCTCGTGGACCGGCGGCCGGTCCTTGATGAGGCTGTACATGGCGGGCTGGGTGAAGTAGGGCTCATCCCCCTCGTTGTGGCCGTGGCGGCGGTAGCAGATGATCTCGACCACCACGTCGGCGCCGAAGGCCTGCCGGTAGTCCAGGGCCTGCCGCGCCACGTGGACCGCCGCTTCCGGGTCCTCGCCGTGGACGTGGAAGACCGGCGCCGCCACCATTTTTGCCACGTCGGTGGCGTAGAGGGACGAGCGGGCATCGGCCGGCAGGGTGGTGAACCCGATCTGGTTGTTGATGACGACATGGAGGGTGCCGCCGGTCCGGTACCCCTCCAGTTGGGAGAGGTTGAGGGTCTCGGCCACCACCCCCTGGCCTGCGAAGGCGGCGTCGCCGTGAATCAGCAGCGGGAGCACCCGTTTGTCGCTTCCCGGTCCGGCAACGTCCTGCCGCGCCCGGCATTTCCCCTCCACCACCGGGTCCACGGCCTCCAGGTGCGAGGGGTTGAAGGCCATGGTAAGGTGGATGACGCGGCCGTCGGTCAGCTCCCGGTCCCGGGAGAACCCCTTGTGGTACTTCACGTCGCCGTCCCCCACGAAGCCGAGCCCCCCGTTGTCGGCAAACTCGGCAAAGATGTTTTCCAGGGGCTTGCCGAGGATGTTCGCCAGGACGTTCAGCCTCCCCCGGTGGGCCATCCCCAGGATGAGGTCGGTGCCCCCGTGCTCCGCGGCCCGCTCCACCACCGCGTCCAGGAGCGGGATGAGGGTCTCCCCCCCCTCCAGGGAAAAGCGCTTCTGCCCCTGGAACTTGCGGTGGAGGAACTCCTCGAAGAGGGCCGCCTCCTGGAGCTTGCCGAGGATGTTGAGCTTTTCCTCCCGGGAAAAGGTCGGCCGGTTTCGGACCGGCTCCATTCGCTCCATGAGCCAGCTCCGCACGGAGGGATCCTGGATGTGCATGAACTCCACCCCCACGGAGCGGCAGTAGGTCTCCCGCAGGGTATCGAGGATCTCCCGCAGCGTCGCCTCCTTCTTCACATACCGCCGGGGATGGAAGGTGCGGTCCAGGTCCCTCTCGTCCAGGTCATAGTGGTCCAGGGCCAGGAGCGGGTGCTCCAGCTTGCAGGGGGAGAGGGGGTCGGTGCAGGCCAGGAGGTGCCCAAGGTCCCGGTAGCGGTAGATAAGTGAATCCACCGCCGACTGTTTGGCGGCAAGTTCAGGGGAGAGGGCTTCACCGCCGGGCATCCCGCGCCCCAGCTCGTATCCGCTGAAGAAGGCATGCCACTGGGGGGAAACGGCGGCGGGATCGTCGCGCCACCGCAGGTAGAGGGATTCTATGAACTCCGGGTCGGCGCCGGGGAGAATGGACATGGGTGCTTCCTCTCGACAGAGAGCCTGTTCGTAACTAACGTACGAATAACTCTTGCATGACGCCGAAAGTATAGCAGAGGGGGAAGGGGTTTCAAAGGCGGCCCGTCATTGGCCCGTGTTCTCTCCCGTTTTCTCCAGCGTGAGCGCCGCCGAGTTGATGCAGTAGCGCTTGCCGGTGGGGGCCGGGCCGTCGTCGAACAGATGCCCCAGGTGTGCGCCGCAGGCCGCGCAGTGGACCTCGGTCCGGCGCATGAAGAAGCTGAAGTCCGACTCGGCCTCCACGCTCTCATTGTCGGCGGGGGTGGTGAAGCTGGGCCATCCGGTGCCGGAATCGAACTTGGCGGCGGAGGTGAAGAGTTCAGCCCCGCAACAGATGCAGCGGTAGACACCTTCCTCGTGGCAGTCCCAGTACGCGCCGGTGAAGGCCCGCTCCGTTCCCTTGCGGCGGGTTATCTCGTACTGCTCGGGTGTGAGCTCCTTGCACCACTCGGCATCGGATTTGACAATTTTTTTCTTCATGGGCCCACCTCCCTGGCCGGCTCATATCTCATGAGAAAGGATACCACATCGTACCGATTTTGCAGAAGATGGCACAGCGAAGAAGTCAAAGTGAAAAGTAGAATGCCGCCCCCTCGCCCGGCTTTCCTTCGGCCCAGAGCTTTCCCCCGTGATGGTTGATGATGCGCCGCACCGTGGCAAGGCCGATGCCGGACCCTTCGAATTCAGCGGTGGTGTGGAGCCGCTGGAACGGTGCAAAGAGCTTGTCGGCGTAGGCCATGTCGAAGCCGGCACCATTATCGCGGACAAAGCAGACGTTGCTGCCGTCAAGCTCCACCGTACCGAACTCTATGAGGGCGTGTTCCCTTTTGGCGGTGAATTTCCAGGCGTTCCCCAGGAGGTTTTCCAGCACGTTCCGCAGGAGCTGAGGGTCCCCCTCGACCACCACGTCATCCTGGATGCGGAAGGTTGCCTGGCGACCCGCTTCCGACAACCGGAGACCGTCCGCAATCTCCCGCGCCATGCTCCCCAGATTGATTTTTTCCCGTCTGAGCTCGTCCTTGCCAATGCGCGACAGCTCAAGGAGGGAATCGACGATGGCTCTCATCCTTTCGCTGGAGCCATGGATGCGGCTCAGGAACTCCCTCCCCTCTTCCCCCAGGCTGTCGCCGTAATCTTCAATCAGGACCGTGCTGTAACCGCTGACATGCCGCAGCGGGGCCCGGAGATCATGGGACACCGCATAGCTGAACGCTTCAAGTTCGGCTATGAGCCCCTCGATCTCCCCTTCCAGTTCCTTGACCACCTTGGTGGGATAGAGATAGACGAAAAACGCCAGGCCAAACCCCGCCATGGCGAAAACGAGAAAAACGGCAAGGGTGGACACGACCAGCCGGTCCACCGCCGTTTCTATGACAACGGTCCCCATGGTCTCCCTGTTGAAGACAATGGGGGCCTCGCCGCTCAGGGCGAATGACCTGAGGAGCGGCATCCCGTCAGTTTCGTCATGATCGTACAGCTTCAGCGGCTTCCCCGATTCGTCGAGAATACGGACATGGGCGATATTTTTCAGCGGGAGGAAATCGTCAAGAATGGCCGCATATTTCTGGCTCTGGAACTTCCAGAGGGCCGCATCCTCAAGGGCCATCCTCCCGAGCCGTTCCGCCAGTTCCCGCGCATGAATCGTGGCGGCCTTCTCCTGGGCGTTACATGCGAGGAAGGCATACCCTGCCGGGAACCCAATGCCGATAAGGAGCGCGATCCCCAGCGCAAGGGGATAGAGCCGGGCCGCCAGTTGCTTTGCTATCGCTATGTTTCCCCGCTTGCCACCCCTCATCCTCGCCTCACTCCGGCAGATAGCCATATCGTTTCAACAGCTTCCGGCCCCTGTCGGAAAATACGAATTCAAGAAACGACGAACCGGCCGGTGAAAGCCCCCCCTTGCGATAGACAAAGGCCAGGGTTTTGGCCAGGGGATATCTGCCGCTGGCCACATTGTCGTCATGGGGCGGGATCCCGTTCAGGCTCAGCATCTTCACGGGGAGCTTCTCCACCATCACGGCGCCCCGATCGGTAATCCCAAGAACATCCCGCGCCCATGAAAGCGCCTGGTTCATCTCCTGGTCGGTGTAGAGGGTGGCCCAGAACTTTTTGTCGTGGCTTGCGTCGTAGGCTTCCCGGAACCCAGGAATTTTTTCCCGTAACACACCTATGGCACTGTCCCCCGGCTCCCTGGTCAGGACGACGATCTTTCGGCCATTCTTCCACCGGTTCTTGTGGCCTCGATAGATGGCAACGATATCGGCATGGCTCAGATCAGTGTCGGGAACCGACGGCGACGTGGCAAAGACTATGGCCGAGCGCGCAAAGGGCCGGTACACGAGCCCCTTTGCCGCTTCGGCCTTATCGAGTGGTCGGGAAACTATGCCGATATCCACCGCATCGACTGCAGCAGCCTTGACCCCGCCGGCCGAGCCTATGCTGGCAGGAACCGTTATACACACCCCTGGATGGGAACGTCGGAACTCCCCGGCAAGCAGCCGGACAATCGGGATGCATGTCCCCGAACCGGCCACAACAACCTGTGAATCGTTCCCGGACGTCCCGGCAAACGCTGGCGACACGATCAGCACCATCACTGCGGCAATACATGTTCGCATCACTTGCGTCATCACATTTCCTCATAGGTAAAGGATCGGGGCAGCATCTGTGTCAACTCCGCACGCGTCAAAAAACCGTTACGTCCAGCCCGTCTACAGCCTCTTTCCGACCCTCCTCAGGAGGATCGAGTTGGTCACCACCGACACTGACGAGAAGGCCATGGCGAGCCCTGCGTACTCGGGCTTGAGGGTAATGCCAAGGGGGTAGTAGAGAACACCTGCTGCAACAGGGATGCCGAGAATGTTGTAGAAGAGCGCCCAGAAGAGATTCTGTTTAACCTTGGCGAGGGTAGCCCGGCCGAGCCGGATTGCCCTTACCACGTCCATGAGGTCATCGCGGACAAGGATCACGTCGCCGGTTTCCTTGGCCACGTCGGTGCCGCCGCCGATGGCGATCCCCACATCGGCCCGGGCCAGGGCCGGGGCGTCGTTGATGCCGTCACCCACCATGGCCGTGAAAAGCCCCTTGGCCTGGTATTCTTTGACCACCTCCTGCTTGCGACCGGGAAGGACCTCCGCCTCGAATCCGTCCACCCCTGCATCCCGGGCCACGGCAGCGGCCACGGCCCGGTGGTCGCCGGTTATCATGAAGGTGGCGATTCCCATGGCTTTCATGGCCGCCACGGCAGCGATCGAACCATCCTTGAGCCGATCTGCCAGGGCCGCGAGCCCCACGAGGCGCCCCCCGCCCGCCACGAAGACCAGGGACTTCCCCTCCCCTGCCAGCCGCGCAGCCTCGGCCGCAAGAGGCTCGGTGGCAATCCCCGCCTCCTCCAGAAAGCGGGCGTTGCCGGCCATGACCGGCTCCCCCGCCACGGTGCAGGCAACGCCACCCCCTTCGGTTTCCCGGCAGTCGGCCGCCTCCTCCGGCGCCACGCCCCGCTCCGCGGCGCCTGCCACGGCAGCCTGGGCCAGGGGGTGGGTGGAGCGGGACTCGGCGGCGGCAAGGAACTTCAGGAGCCGCATCTCCGTTTCCCCCGGCGCCGGGAGGAGGTCGGTGAGGGCCGGCTCCCCCCGGGTAAGGGTGCCGGTCTTGTCCAGAAGGATCGCCTGGACCCGGGAGATGTTCTCCAGCACCGACCCCCGCTTCACGAGGATCCCCCGGTTGAGCCCCACGCCGCTCCCCACCATGATGGCGGTGGGGGTGGCGAGCCCCATGGCGCAGGGGCAGGCGATGACCACCACGGCAATGGCCAGCTTGAAGGCGAAGAGGAACTCGGCATGGAGTCCCCAAAACCAGACCCCGAAGGTAATGAGGGACAGGGCGATGACCACCGGCACGAAGACGCCGGAAATCCGGTCGGCGAAACGCTGGATGGGAGCCTTGTCGGCCTGGGCCTCCCGCACCATCCGGACGATCTGGGCAAGGAGGGTCTCCTCCCCGATCCGGGTCGCCCGGACGGTGAGGACGCCGCTGCGGTTCACCGTGGCGCCGGTGACCGGGTCCCCCGGCTTCTTCGCCACCGGCACCGACTCGCCGGTGACCATGGACTCGTCCACGGTGGAGCTCCCCTCCACCACCTCCCCGTCCACGGGAAGGGCCTCGCCGGGGAAGACCCGCACCAGGTCCCCCACCCGGACGGCGGAGGCCGGCACTTCCCGCTCCCCTTCACCGGTCACGAGCCGTGCCTTGTCGGCCTGGAGCCGCAGGAGCTTTTTCAGGGCCTCCCCCGCCTTCCCCCGGGCCCGGGCCTCCAGGTACTTGCCGAGGCGGATGAAGGCGATGAGCATGGCCGAGGTCTCGAAGAAGACGTGGCCGCCGTGCTCCCCGAAGGCGCCGAAGAAGGCGAAGAGGGAGTAGAAGTAGGCGGCGGAGGTGCCCAGCGCCACGAGCACGTCCATGTTGGCGCTCTTGTTCTTGAGGGCGAACCAGCTCCCCTTGTAGAAGGTGAGTCCCGCCGAGAACTGGACGACCGTGGCCAGCACCAGGTTCATCCACCCCACGGCCCGGTTGTCGTGCAGGGTCATGGTGAGCATGATGGGGAGCGACAGGAGGGCGCTCAGGACAAACCAGTTCCGCTGGGCCGTGAGTTCCGACGCGGCTTCCGCCCCCCCCTGCTCCGGCTCCACCGGGGTGTACCCTGCGTCCGTCACCAGGGCGAAAATGTCGGCTTGGCCAAGGCGGGCCGGGTCGAACCGGACCAGGGCCTCCTCCTGGGCCAGGTTCACCACGGCGGCGGTCACGGCAGGGTTGGAGAGGAGCTTCTTCTCCAGGTTCGCCACGCAGGAGGCGCAGTGAAGCCCCCGGACTCCGAAGCGAAGCTCGCCGGCCGCCGCGTTGCGCCGCGTCCCGTAGCCCAGCTCCTTCACCCGGGCCACAATGGCCTCTTCCGAGGTCCTTTCCTCGTCATACTCCACCGCCAGCTCCTCGGTGGCGAAGTTCACCACCGCCGTGCCGACGCCGGCCATCCGGCCGATCTCCTTCTCGATCCGGGCCGCGCAACCGGCGCAGCTCATGCCGGTTATGCCGAACATCGCCTTACGCATCTCTCTCCCCTCTCACCAGATACCCCTTCAACTCCACGGCGCAGATCTTCACCACCGCCGCCACCGGCACCGCCAGCACCACCCCCCAGAAACCCAGGAGTTCCCCCAGGGCCATGAGGGCGAAGATCACCGCAAGGGGGTTCAGGCGAAGGGTTCCCCGCATGAGGAGCGGCTTGATGAGGTTCCCCTCGATGATGACGTTGATTACGAAGTAGGCGGCGCAGACCTTGGGGATGATCATCAGGTCCCCCGTCTTGGCGTACCCCATGAGGGCCGGCGGGATGACCGCCACCATCACCCCCACGTAGGGAACCACCGACGCGAACCCTGCCACGAAGCCGTTCAGGAGCGGGAACTCGATCCCGAGGAAATAGAGCGCCAGGGCCGACAACAAACCGACCAGGAGGCAGTCGAAGAACTGGGCCATGACAAAGCGCTCCAGGGACTCCTTGATCCGCCTCCCCACCTCCCGGAATGAGGGGCGCTCCCGGTGGGGGACGAAGCGGAGGATCAGGTCCTTGAAGAACTGCTTGGAGGAGAGCATGAAGAAGACGAGGATCGGCGCCAGGACCAGATTGAAGAGGCCGAAGAGGGCGGCCTTCAGCTCCTGGTACCCCTTGCCCGACACCTCCAGGGCCAGCTTTCTGAGGGACTCCTCGGCCCGGGCGATGAGCCAGGCCCCCTCCTGGCCCCCGTAGGAGGGGGCAAGACGCGCCCGCCACCCTTCCAGGACCCGTTCCAGGTTCTGCACATAGTGGGGGACCGCCCGGGGAAAGGCTTCAAGCTGATGGCTCAGGTACGGGATAAGCGCAAAGAGCGAAAAGAGTATCACCACCGAGATACAGAGGTAGAGGATTGCGAGGGCGGGAATGCGGCCGAGCCCTTTGCGCTCCAGGTACTTCAGGAAGGGGTTCAGCAGGTAGGCGATGACGAGGGAGGTGAGGATGGCCGAGAGGCTGTGACGGGCCACGTGGCCCGCCAGGAGCACCACCCCCAGGGTCCCGGCCAGGAACCAGGCGATATGGGCCGCATCGCGGGGGCGCACCTCACGCTCCCCGCGAAAAGTCGCCGTGCCGCGCGTGATTCGCTATGATCCGGACCGCTGCGGCGATGGGGATGGCAAGCAGGATCCCCCAGAAGCCCATGAGCTCGCCGAAGAGCATGACGACAATGATCGTCACAAGGGGATTCAAGTCCATGGATTCCTTGAAGACCAGGGGTTTTACCACGTACCCCTCCAGGAAGTAGATGACCGAGAAGGCCCCGATCACCTTCAGGAGGACAAGTCCGCTCTCGTACTGGACGTAGGCGAAAAAGAGCGGCGGGAGCGTCGCCAGGATCACCCCGATGAAGGGAAGGATCGACGCAAGGCCGGCAAAGATGCCGTTAAGGAAGGGATAGTCGATGCCAAGGACGAAGAGGGCGATGATGGAGAGGATTGCCACGATGACCGAGACGATGAGCTGCCCCCGGATGTAGCCGCCGACGCTGGCGTTGATCTCCCGCCCCAGTGTGAGGATTGCCTCGCTACGGGAAGGGGGGAGCCACGTGATGATCCCCCTTTTGATCTCCTCCTTGTACCAGAGCATGAACAGGATGAGGATGGGGGCAAGCACCAGATTGAAGAGGTTGAAGACAAACCCCGTGGCCGCCTCGTAGACTCCCGCGCCCAAGCGCGACGCCAGCTTGTCGAGCTGGCCGGCTCCCGTCTCGAAAAGCCAGCGCCACTCGTCGGCGGCAGAGGAGGGAACCATTTGCATCTTCCAGGCGAGGACGATCTCCTTCCCTTTCTGGAGGTAGGTGGGGAGCCCCGTGAGGAATGCCTCCCAGCGGATGCTGGCAAAGGGGACGATGAAGGTGACGAAGAAGACCGAGATAACCGTGAGGAGCAGGTAGAGGGCAACGATCCCCCAGGGGCGGCGAAGGCCGCGACGCTCCAGCAGGACCACGGCGGGATCGAGGAGATAGGCAAAGACAAAGGAGAGAAGAAAGCAGGAAAGCGTGTGCCGGATGGCATAGCCTGCGGCTATCACGGCCGCGACCGCCAGGAACCAGATGATCCCCTTCTGTGCGGCCGGTGCGTTCTCTCCCATCATTGCCCCCGTTCCCGTGACGCCGCCGTCGTTGGCTGGCAGGCTGCTAAAATTCCTCTTCCTCGCCAAAGAGGTCGTGCTCTTCGAGCCAGTGCCTGATCCGCTCGGAGATGATCTCTTCCTTCCTGGCCATGAAGCGGTCGAACTCCTCCGGATAAAAGGAGAGGATCTCGTCAAGTTTCCCGAAGGGCCTCTTCCCCTCGAAGGCCCGCTCGAGCATCCGCTTCAGGGCATCGTTCTCCACCCCGCGGATGAACTCGTGGAGCAGAAGCCGCTCCTGATCGTAGTCAAATCCGGGTATCTGAATGAAGCGCTCGTCGCTCTCCTCCAGGTCATGCCAGAACTCGTCGTCCTCGTAGTCGGCAGGGACGGCGAAGATTTCCCCCGTCTCCCGGTCCAGGAAGAAAATGACATCACTTTCCGGATTGTCAAAGGCCTCCAGGAGGTCGTCCCAGACTATCTCCACGTCCCGCATGAATCCCATGGTGAACCCGTCTTCCTCTCTCAATCGAGGCTCTATCTTTACCTTTGCAGCCCTTTTGTTCTATAGTGCCGCCATGCACGCTATCTTCATCGCCGACGCCCACCTGCGACACGAGGGTGACGAAAACTACCGGCTCCTCATGGAGTTCCTGGCCGAACTCCGGGGGACCATCGACACCCTCTTCATTCTCGGTGATCTCTTCGAGTTCTGGATCGGCTACGACACGGTCCCCTTCACCCACTACCACCCTGTCCTGGACCGGCTCAGGGAACTGGCTGCAAGCGGCGTGGAGATCGTCTACCTGGAGGGAAACCACGACTTCCACATGGGGCCATTCTTCACCGAGGTCCTCGGCGCCCGGGTCCACCCCGGCCCAACAGCGGTCGGAATAGACGGGAAGCGGGTCTACCTCTGTCACGGCGACGAGGTGAACCGCGAGGATTACCCCTACCGGCTGCTCCGCTTCATCCTCCACAGCCCCCTGACACGGCGAGCCACCCGTATCGTCCCACCTGCCGTCGCCTGCTGGATCGCCGAGCGGATGTCCCATGGGAGCAAGAAGAGCCACGGTCGGCGCCGGCACCGCTGGGACTACCCCGCCCTGCTGCGGGCCTTTGCCGCCGAACGGTTCCGGGAGGGGTGTGATGTGGTCGTCTCGGGCCACTTCCACATCCCGTTCCTGGACAACACCGACGGCCGGATTCTCCTCTCCCTGGGGGACTGGCTTAGCCATTATACGTACGGAGAGTGGAAGGACGGTACCCTGTCGCTGAAAAGCTACCGGGACCAAAGATCAGGGACCACGGCCCGCTAAAGCGTGTCGAGCCCGAAGAGCCGCAGATACCTCGCAACCCGTTCTTCCATGGTCGGCGCCTCCACCAGGAGGCAGAGCTCGTCGGGGCGGTACCCCCGGCAGACCGCCGGACGCTCGTCATAGGCAGTACAGAGTCCCATCCCGTCCAGGTGCCGACACCTCACCCCAACCGGCTTTCCGAGCGTCGTGATGTCGGGGGCGACACAGCAGGTGCCGCATTTCAGACACTCCATGCCTCTCCCGGCCCCCGGCCCCAGATCACCGGCTCCTGTTGAAAAACGCCTCCAGGGCCTGCTCACCCAGGTAGGGCGCCTTGATTTTCCACTTATCCTGATTGATGACGAGGGCGGCAAGGGCAATCTGAGGATCTTCGACAGGGGCGTAGGCGGCAAACCAGCTGTAGTGCCCCTCGGGGTCGGTGCCGTTGATGGAGCCGGTCTTGGCTGCGATGTTGACATTGGCAATCCTGGGACGGCCATGGCTGTCATGGAAAGCACGGCGGGAGGTGCCGCTGGTCACGGTGGTGGAGAGCATCCTCGTGAGCTGGTTGGCCACTTCGGGAGCCGCGATGGAGCGGATCGTCAGGGGTTTGTGGGCGTAGGTCACCTCGTTTTTGGTATTTCTGATCTCGTCCACGAGGGAGGGAGCGAGCATGGTGCCGCCATTGGCTATGGCCGCCATCATGACCGCCGCATGGACAGGGGAAATCTTCACCTCGCGACCGAGGCCCGCCCCCATGAGGCGGAGATCATCCTCGGTCTGGGGGTGCTCGGCCTTACTCGGCTGGACCGGGGTCCCCGGGAGAAGATAGTGGTTGAAACCATACCGCTCGGCGCAGCGCAGAACCGATTCCCGCCCCGCGATGTCGCTGGCGAGCCGGCCAAAGACCGGGTTGACCGATTTACCCATGGCGGTCGTGAGGTCCATCTCCTGGGCGCCCCGTTTCGGGAGGCTGCTCCAGTGGCGGGAGCTCTCCGAGTAGAGTCCGCCTCGGAACGGGATGACCGTGTCGGGGGTAACCTTCCCTTGCTCCAGCGCCGCCGTGGCAGTGATTATCTTGAAGAGGGACGCCATGGGGTAGACCCCGTAGAAGGCCCGCTCCTCCCAACCGGGAGACGCCGACGAATGGGAAACCATGGCCAGGACTTTGCCGCTCTTCGGCTCGATGGCAACGAAAACCCCGTAGGGTACGTCGAACTGGGCCATGACCTCCTTGACCCGCTCCTGAATGGTATTGTTGATGGCAAAAACCACCGTCCCCCCATCGGGAATGGGGGCCGTGAACCGGTCCCCTTCGAGCCGGGCCGAGGGGAAGAGCCCGGCCCCGAGCCGGAAGGAACTGAATACGTCGAGATCGCGGGGGTCCTTTACTGTCGGGTGTGCTTCCCCCTGAACGCTGGAGACGGCCGTTCGCCCCAAGAACACGGGCGAAAAGACCGGATAGGCGGCGATAAAGGCAGCAAGCACGGGAAGGAGAACCCGGAGACGTTTTTTCCGGGGTTTCGATTCGTCGAGTCTCTTGAAGGAATTGCGGGAAGGGGCTTTCCGCTGCTTGGTGAGAGCGGAAAGAGAAAAGCGGCCCTTGCTCGTGAGATGTTTAAAGTCTTGCATATATAAAAAAGGATCCGATCACCCGTCCGTCGAAGCCGAAGCGGGCGTGAATGCTGGAATTCATGGCGGTTACACAGCCGTCACTATATGCAAAACCCCACCCTTTGTCAACGACGGCACCCGTTACCATCCTCTCATGAACCAGACGTCAGGCAGCCGTCATCCGCCGATGGAACGGATTCCGTCAGATCCCGGAAACTCAGGTCGCCGACAGCCCCCTGGACAGCCCCCTCAATCCTGGCCCAGAGACCGTCCACCACGGCAGAACCTTCGCCCCCCATCCTTCGGGGGAGCCCAATCCCCTGATTCCGCAATGCCGCGAGCACGTCCCGAACCAGAATGTGTTCCAACTCCCGGGCCGGCAGATAGAGGGCATCATCGCCGCACCCTGCCGCGACCATCCCCCCCTCGGTCAGACATTCGAGAATTTCCCGCACAGACCGTTCGGGCACGTCGAGATGCTCGGCAAGCGCCGCCACGCTCCAGGCGGGGCGGTCATTGTGGAACGCCAGGGAAATTTCGTAGAGAAGGGCCAGGGCCAGCCGCTCGCGGGCGGCGCTGCTCATGGACGGGGTGCGCACCTCGCGCCGGAAGGTCCGCAGGTGCTGGTGGGCGTAGACCACCTCTCCCCCCAGAAGAACGATGAGCCAGCTCGTGTAGAGCCAGACCATGAAGATCGGCAGAACTGACAGGGTACCGTAGATGGCGTTGTACTTGGCCACCCCCACCTGGAAGGTGATATACCCCCACTGGGCAACCTGCCAGAGGGTCCCGGCGATGACTCCCCCCACCAGAGCCGAGCGGAAGCGGACCCTGGTGTTGGGTATGAACATGTAGAGGAAAACGAGGGCAATCCAGATACTGAGGAAGGGAACCAGATGAAAAAGGAGCACCAGAACGTCGCCCAGATACGTGGACCGCATGAGCCACTGGACGAACGCCTGGCTTTCGATGGTAGTCGTCGTGCTCACCGCGGCCAGAAGGAGGATCGGACCGCTCACCAGCACGCTCAGGTAATCGCTGAACTTGCGGTAGAGGGAGCGGGTCTCCCGGACCCCCCAGATGACGTTGAATGCCTCCTCGATGGTGCCCAGAAGCGAGACGACAGTGACGATGAGGAACACGAGGCCGACGGCGCCGATGGCGCCGACCTTGGTGTTGTTGATATAGGTGACGATGTTGTCGACGATCTCGTGGGAGCCGGCCGCCACCTGTTCGAGGATGAAGGGTTCCAGGGTGTTCTGGACCCCCAACCCCTTCAGGACGGCAAAAGCGAGGGCAAAGAACGGAACGATGGAAAGGAGCGTCGAAAAGGCAAGGGCCGACGCCCGAATGAGGCACTGGTCGTCGAGAAAGTCCCTGACGACCAGGGTCCCGATCTGCAGATAGCGCACGAGGCGCCCCTTCACCGGGCCGAAGGAGTCCGGCTCCATCTCCCAGAGAGTATGGGTGAAAAAACCGGTGATCCTGTCCTGTGTCCCGTCTCTCCGTGTCATCGCCCCACCGCCGCACCGGCCGGCCGCGCGCACGAAAAAGCCCACGCGAGGTGGGCTTTTCATGCTGCGGCTGAAACTGTTACATCTGGCCGAACTTCTCTTTTTCCCGCTCCATCGCTTCCTTGCCGGCTTCGATGGCGGAGGTGATGATCGACTTCTTCTCGGTGATCAGATCCTTTGTCTCCTCGTAGGTGTCCTTGATCTTGCCCTGGGCCTCCTTGGTGAAACCCTTGATCTTGTCGATCGCGTCATCGGTCAGATCCAGGATGTTTTCCCGCATCTCCTTGCCGGTCTTCGGCGCCAGCAGGAGCCCGAGCCCTGCACCGACCGCGGTGCCGGCCAGGAAGGAGAGAAAAACTGTCCCTACGCTTAACCCTTTTTCTTCGTCTGCCATGACATTACCCCCTTTTCTTGATGAGTCGTTCTGTGAGGAACTTGCCTGCCGTCCTGGCGCCGGTCATCCAGACCGACGAGGTAACCGCCGCGTGGACAACGGTGCCGATAACGGCGTTGATGGTGCGGATGTTGCGCCCCGTATCGCCGACTGACTCCATGAAAGTCTGGACATCCTCGCGCTTCTCGGCGATTGCCTCGGTCACCATGCGGAGTTCGGCCAGTGTCTTCTCCAGCTCCAGAAGCACCGGCTTCAGTTCGCCCCCGGTCCGGGTCACAAAGCCCCGCAGATCCGCCGCGGCCTTCCGGATCTCCATCAGCGTCGGGATCATGAAGGCCACCAGCACCACCAGGGCAAGGGCCATCACCACCAAGGCAAATGCGGATACACTCATGGGGTCGATTCCTCCAGGACGGATAAGTAGTGATAAGTATAGAACAGCAGCGGGACAATGCAAGCTTCCGGCCGGACCGGAAGTGGGGGAACTATACCCCATCCCCCGGGGCGTTGGCAAACGAAATGCTCAGGATTGGCGCGGAGTTCCCCCCCCTGCACCGGAGAAAATTTTCATTTGACAAACCCTCGAGGCTTCCGTATTCTCTCACGAAAACCAAATAGAAACGCATTCTTATCAAGAGTGGTGGAGGGACAGGCCCTGCGAAACCACAGCAACCGGTTTTTCCGGTTCGCATGCGAGCTTAGACCAAGGCGCCAAGGAGGCGGCCCCGCAAGCGTACAAAAAAGTACGCTGAGGAGCCAACGACGCAGGCAACGCAGGTATCAGCTTGAAGGCGAAACGGAAGCGCCAGGTGCTAAATCCTGCCAGCAGGCAAAGATGAGAACGGCGCTTGACGATAGCAATAACTGTCACAAAGCCCCTTCTCGCCACCGCGGGAAGGGGCTTTTGGTTTCTTCAACCGCTCATTCAGGATTGACGCATGTCCGTCGGCATCGTACAGGAACAATCAGTAACCTTCGACACGGAACTCCGGCTGGAGAGCGGCCGGATCCTCGGCCCCATCACGCTGGCCTACGAGACCTACGGTGAACTCAACGCCGACCGCTCCAACGCCATCCTGGTGGCCCATGCCTGGACCGGCAACGCCCACCTGGCGGGGAAAAACAGCGACGAGGACACGAAGCCCGGATGGTGGGACGCCATCGTGGGTCCGGGGCGGCTCCTGGACACCGACCGCTGGTTCGTCATCTGCTCCAACGTCATCGGCTCCTGCTACGGCTCCACCGGCCCCGCCTCCATCAATCCCAGGACCGGCAAGCGCTACAACCTCACCTTCCCCGTCATCACCGTCCGCGACATGGTTCGGGCCCAGGCGCTGCTGCTGGACCACCTGGGGATCGACCGGCTCCTCACTGTCCTCGGCGGGAGCATGGGGGGGATGCAGGCCCTGGAGTGGGCCACCCAGTTCCCGGACCGGGTCCGTTCCGCCATCGCCCTGGCCACCACGAGCCGGCCCTCGCCCCAGGCCATTTCCCTGAACGCCGTGGCCCGCTGGGCCATCTTCAACGACCCCACCTGGAAGAAGGGTGAATACCGGAAAAACCCCAAGGACGGCCTGGCCCTTGCCCGGGGGATCGGCCACATCACCTTTCTTTCCGACGAGTCCATGTGGCAGAAGTTCGGCCGCCGCTTCAACGCCCGGGACGGCCTCTTCGACTTCTTCGGCCAGTTCGAGGTGGAGCGCTACCTCTCCTACAACGGCTACAATTTCGTGGACCGCTTCGACACCAACTCCTTCCTCTATCTGGCCAAGGCCCTGGATCTCTATGACCTTGCCTGGGGGTACGAGTCCCTGGAGGAAGCGTTTTCCCAGGTGAAGGCGCCGATCCAGTTTTTCGCCTTCACCTCCGACTGGCTCTACCCCCCCTACCAGACCGAGGAGATGGCCACTGTTCTTCGCTCCCTCGGCAAACCGGTCGAGTACCACCTGATCGAATCGGCCTACGGCCACGACGCTTTCCTCCTGGAGCACGAGACCTTCGCGCCGATGGTGCGGGAGTTTCTGGACAAGGTGGAATGTTCAGAGTAGCTTAGGGGAAGGCATCCCAATCGAGGCGCTTCCAGGAAGGAAAAACAATGGCGCGGAAGATCTTCATAGCGGCCACCGGACAGAACTGCGGCAAGACCACCACCAGCCTTTCGCTGCTGCACCTGGCCCGGAAAAAATACGGAAGAGTCGGCTTCATGAAGCCCCTGGGTCCCAAGCCGGCAATGCTGCGGGGGATCCCCATGGACAAGGACGCCGCCCTCATGGCCCAAGTCTTCGGCCTGACCAAGGATCTGCGCTGGATGTCGCCGGTGGTGGTCTATCCCGACACCACCCGGAAGGTGATTGACGGCGAGATCTCCCCCATCGAACTCCGGGAGCGGATCCTCGAGGCCAATGCCGAGCTGGAGAAGCAGTGCGACTTCATCATCATCGAAGGGTCGGGGCACCCGGGGGTCGGCTCCGTAATGAAGCTCTCCAATGCCCGCATCGCCCGGATGCTCGACGCGCCGGTGCTCATGGTGACCGGCGGCGGGGTTGGGAACGTGGTCGATTCCGTTTCCGTGGATCTGGCACTCTTTGAGAAGGAAGGGGCCCAGGTGCGGGCAATCCTGGCCAACAAGCTGGTCGCCCACAAGCGAGGCCAGATCCTCGACTATCTGCAACGGGCCTTCGCCGACGAGCCCTTCCCCGTGATTGGCGGGTTCGACTACCAGCCGGTCCTGGCCAACCCGACCCTGGACCGCGTCTCAAAGCTCCTGGATCTCCCCCTCCACGGCAACCGGCGCGACATGAAGCGGATCATCAACAACGTGCAGATCGGCGCCGCCTCTACCCAGCGGGTGGCCGAGCTCCTGCGGGACTCCACCCTCCTCATCGTCACCAGCAGCCGCGACGAACTCCTCGTGACCCTGGCAAACCTCTACCAGATGCCCGAATACCGCACCAAGATCGTCGGGCTCGTCATCCCCGGCATCATCCCGGTCAGCACCATCACCCAGCAGATCCTGGAGCGAAGCAGAATACCCTTTCTCCGCAACTACACCCACACCACCGCAGAGCTCTACCACATCATCACCGAGGACGTCTCGAAGATCACCGCCGAGGACACCGAGAAGCTTGCCCTCATCAGGAACCTGGCCGAGACCCGCCTGGACTTCGATAGGCTCGATGCGCTTTTTGGGCCGTAGGAGATCATCGCCCCCCGACCGGCTGCCTATTCCCCGATGATCTTCACCAGCACCCGCTTGCGGCGCTTCCCGTCGAACTCCCCGTAGAATATCTGCTCCCACGGCCCCAGGTCGAGTTTGCCATCGGTAACCGCAACCACCACCTCACGCCCCATGATGGTACGCTTGAGATGGGCGTCGGCGTTGTCCTCATACCCGTTGTGACGGTAGCGGGAGTAGGGCTTCTCGGGGGCCAGCCCCTCCAGCCACATCTCGAAGTCGTGATGGAGGCCGGGCTCGTCATCGTTGATGAAGACGCTGGCCGTAATGTGCATGGCGTTGCACAGAAGCAGCCCCTCGCGGATGCCGCTCTCCCGCAGGCACTCCGCCACGGTCCCCGTGATGTTGATCAGCTCCCGCCGCTGCCTGGTCTCGAACCAGAGCTCCCTGCGATAGGTTTTCATGTGGATGCCCCTCCGTTACTCCCCATGGTGTTCATCCCAGCACCCTCCCGTAAAGTTCCCGGTACGCCACCGCCTCCCGCTCCGGCGAGAACCGCTCCTGCACCAGCCGGCTCCCCCGTTCACCGAGATGCCGGCGCAGCGCGTCGTCTTCCAGCAGCTGCCGCGCCTTGCGGAGGAACTCCCCCTCGTCCCGGTACAGGAGCCCGGTCTTTCCCTCCAGGACGATGGAGCGGTTCCCCTCGATGTCCGCCGCCAGGACCGGCCGGCCGAAGGCCATGGCCTCCAGCACGCTGTTTGCCATGCCACCCTCGAAGCGGGAGGTGTTGAGGATCACGTCGGCCCGCCGGTAGAGGGCACCGATGGCGTCTCGCCCCACCACCCCCAGGTAGCGGGCGAAGGGGTGGCGGTCAAGCTCCGCCAGGACCGTCGCTCCGTACTTTTCATCGAGGATCAGACCTGCCACCAGCAGCCGGACACGGGGTTCCTCCCGGTGAAGTTCCGCCAGGGGAGGCAACGAGAAGCCAACATTTTTGACCGGCCGAAGCCCTGCCGGGAGGAAGAAAACAAACTCGCCTGCCTCGAAGCGCTCCTCACCCCAGTGAAAATCGTCGCCGGGGAGCTCTACCCCCTGGGGGATGACCCGGGTCTTTTCCGCCAGGCTCGGATGGTGATCGGCAATGTGGTGTTTGACGCTGGCGTCGAAGGCGACAATGGCGGCCGCGTCATGGAGGACGGCAAGAGTCTCCTCCCGGCGGCCGTCCTCCAGGGCCTCGTAGACGTCGGATCCGGTCAGGGTGACGATGTAGGGGACACCGACGGCGCGGGCCACCTCCCGGGCCACCCGCCCCCCCAGATGGGCGTGGAAGGCGTGGATGACGGCCGGAGCTGCCTGCCGAATCCCGTGGAGGATGTCGGCGGCGGTCATGGCGTCGAGGGAGTAGACGGCCGCCTCGCACCCGGCGGCGGCAAGGTGCGCCGCGATGCGCCTGACGGTGACGGCGTTCCCCCGCACCGGCGGGGTATGGTAGGGGGTGATGAGGGCGATCTTCATGGTCGCGGAGAGCTCCTTTCGCGGCGTCGATAGTAGCCCGGCCGCGCCTTCGGATGCAAGGACAAAGCCCTTGCGCGGCTCCTTCGGCTCATGCTATTTTTTGTCGATATTTCACAGGGAATTTAAGCGCATGAAAATAACCATCCTCGGCAGCGGCACCTCCACTGGCGTCCCCATGGTCGGCTGCGGCTGCCCCGTCTGCTCGTCGAGCGACCCGAAGGACAAGCGGACCCGCGCCTCCATAGTGATCGAAACGGGAGAGAAGTACATCCTCGTGGACACCTCGCCGGATCTACGGCGTCAGGCCCTGCGCCAGCGAATCCCCCACATCGACGCGGTGCTCCTCACCCACCCCCATGCCGACCACGTGAACGGCATTGACGACCTGCGCGGCTACCACTTCATCCACCGCCGGGTGATCCCCTGCCACGGCAGCCGGTCAACCATGGAAGCAATGCTCAGGAGCTTCTCCTACATCTTCCGGGGGCTGGAGGTTGCTGGCTACGCACCCCTCATGGAAGCCCACATCGTGAACGAGCCCTTCTCCCTCTTCGGCCAGACCATCGTCCCGATCCATCTCTACCACGGCTCCATGCCTGCCACCGGCTACCGGATCGACGGGGCCGCCTACCTCACCGACTGCAGCCGCATCCCCGAATCGTCCCTGGCGCTCCTGGCCGGCCTCGACCTCCTCATCATCGACGCCCTCCGCTACACCCCCCACGAGAACCACTTCAACATCGAGGGGGCCCTCAAGGTCGTGGAGCAGCTGAAGCCCAAGCGGGCCGTCTTTACCCATCTCACCCACGAGGTGGCCCACGGGGACGAGGCGCGGCTCCCCGAAGGGGTCGAGTTCGCCTACGACGGCATGGAGCTTGCTTTGTAGACCTATCTTGCATCTCACTGGGTAAAAGGTCCCCATGCACAAGGACATCCGCCTCCACGGACATATCGACGAACGGATCGAGTACTACGCCCTCGTGGCGGGCAAGGATGCCCACCGGCGCTACTTCTTCAACGCAGCCGAGAGCGACGGGGCGGAGCTCCGCTTCTTCTCCCCCGGAAACGAGTTTGTGATCGCTCCCGGCGGCATCAGGCACGAGGGGAACGGCGGCTCCTTCTGCGAGTACATGTTCGGCGTCGACCAGCCGGTGGCCGATCTGGCCAAGGGGGATGTCATCAACCGGCTCGTGGCCTACGGCGCCCGCTCCGGCGAGGAGGGGGGAAGCCTCCTTTTCAGCGAGCGGACCAGCGGGCAGCTCGGCTTCGACAAGGTCTTCTTCGACGGCAATGCCGTGGTGAACTACTTTTTCTTCCTGGCCTCGGAGCGCCTCGGGGCAAGCCTCAGCCGGCAGCAGGAGGCCATCGTCCGGACAATCGGCAAGGCCCTCAAGCGCTCACCGGCCGTGGGCGCCCAAGACGAGAACGCCCTCACAGCCGAAGTGCTCGGGCTCCTGGACGATCCCGGCGCCCTCTTCTTCCTCTTCAAGCTGGTGAATGTCCATCACCGGGAGTACCACGACACCTTCCGCCGCCTCTATTTCGCCAGCAAGAAGATCTCCGATGAGGACTTCGCCGGGCTTTCGGCCATGGCCGACCGCCACGCCATCGACCGCTACCAGCAGGAACGGATCAGGATCGACGTCATGTACAAACATCCCGCCAACCAGAGGATCGTTGACGAATACCGGAGCATCCTCATCGCCTGCCACCGCAGGGGAGAGATAAGCGCCCTGGAGAACGCACGGCTCACCCGCCTCAAGACCCTGTCGGTGCGGAACAAGATTCCCGGCGCCCTTTTCTACGCCCTCGACGACATGCTGAAAAAGGACAGTAAAATCGTGGGTGCAGAAGAACACGATTCCATCGCCGAGACCCGGCAGATCCTCGAAGGTCTCTTCCTGCACGAGCGGGAGATCGAGAGCGCCATCGACCGGGACGACCTGGTGAGGCTCCTCTTCGCCAAGAAGCGTGCGGCCGAGGTCAGGGACCACACCTTCGAGGAGATCCTCCTGGACGCCAGCAAGGGGTGCGACGAGAGGATCCGCGACGGGGCCGACATGGCGCTTCTGGAGGGATTCTCCCGGATCATCACCTATTTCGACCGCTACGACGCCGCCTCCCAGGTGGTGAACCAGCTCGCCTTCATGGAGAACGTGCGCGTCTCCGAGGAGATGCTCCGAAGCCTCCTGGGGAACCGGAACGCCTTCGAGGAGCTGAGACCGGGGCTCTTCGACGAACTCTTCATCGCCGGGCTTCTGGAGAACAAGTACCTGGGGCGCTACGGCCGCCGGAAGGTGACAACTCTGGTGGCGGGGCTTCGGCTCATCGAGGAGAACCGGCTCACCGTAGCTGCGCTGCTGGACGAACTGCTGGCCATCGACCGGGAAGAACGGCTCGCCATCGCCCTGCTCAACCACGTGCGGGACAGGATCAGGAACTTCTACTCCAACTACGCCACGCGGGACGACCAGGAGACCCTGGAGCGCGAGGTGACCGAGGATCTGCGCAACCGCAGGATCATCGCCGACCAGATCCCCGCCCGGCTCTTCGACGAGACCATCGTCACCATCAAGAAGGAGGCGGTCTACCTCCACAATCTTCTCCCCCTCATCATAACCCGCAAGGACAGCGCCCTGCGGGAAGACTTCCTGGAGAACTCCGGCCTGGACCGCTTCTACGTGGAGGAACTGGAGCGGGAATACTTCGAGCTGAACGGACTCGACATGGAGGAGCTGTACCAGATACGCAAAGGATTGAGTTGACTTCCCCTCCCCCCTTCCCTACACTGCCTCTGAGTACATTTTCTACACTCAGAGGTTTCCCATGGACACCATACCTGCACAGCTCGCCCAATTGCGGGACCGCATCGCCGGCTACGGCAAGGAAAACCTGGAGGAGATGCTCCACGCCGTTGCCGAAGGGGTGCGCCTCGTCTCGGGCCAGGACCGGATCCGCATCTACCTGGAGGACCTGACCCGCGGAGTTCTCTCCTGTGTCTACGCCTCCGGCCCCCTGGCCGACGATATCCGCGCGGTGAGCTTCCCCATCATCTCCCGCGAGGCGACGGTCTCCAGCGTCTTCGTCACCCAGTATCCGGCCGAATTCCGGCACGATCAGGCCGGCGGGAGCACCTTCGACAACGGTTTTGCCGAGCGGTTCGCCATCGGCATCTCCTCGCTTCTGCCGGTGGTGAGCCAGGGGAAGTCCATCGGCGTTACCTGCATCGACCGCTTCCAGCCGGGGGAACTCCTCCGGGGAAAAGGGAAGGCGCTCCTGGGCGAATTCATCACCTCCGTGGCCGACCGCCTCGACTCCGCCCGCATCTACCACCAGCAGCTGCTCCTGGCCCGGCGGGTGGAGGAGTACAAGAAGCGGGAGGCCGCCTCCTTCATGGTCCAATCGGCGGTGCGGCTCATCGACAAGCTGGTGCTCGCCTCGGTGCTCGTGCCGGTCACCGGCGACGACGGCACGGCACGGCTCGCCATCCTGGCCAGCCACTCGGAGGATCCAAAACTCAAGGCCCAGTACGACAAGCAGGGGGAGATCGAGCTGCGCCGGGGCACCTCCCTCATCTCCCGCTACCTGGACGACAACGCGGTCATCGCCGACGAACGGCTCCTTCGCCCCCTCTTTTTCCCCGACCTGACGCAGCACTCCCTCCAGAAGAAGGCCCTCACCGAAGAGATGGCGCTCCGCTCCCTCTACGTTGTGCCACGCTATGAGGCGTCGAGCAGGAAGGTCATCTGCCTCGTCAACTACTTCAGCAAAGAGCTCTACCGCTTCTCCGACTTCGAGATGGGGCTCCTCCAGACCCACGCCGAGATGGCCGAGCGGGCCGTAAACGAGATCGGCGGCGAGCACCTGGAGATCCGGGTCCTGGCCGAGATCACCGAACTCCTCCAGGAGCGCGCCGAAGAGCTCCAGCCCTTCCTCACCAAAGTCCTCTCCAAGGCCACTGAACTCATCGGCGCAGACACCGGGAGCATCGCCATCGTGGAGGAGCGGGAGGGGGGGAAATGGCTCGTGGTGGAGGACGAGGAGGGGACCATCGTGGGGGCCAAGAACAAGGCGTGGCTCAAGAAGTACATCCCCCCCTTCCGTATTGGCGGAGGGGAGCTCCCCCCGGCAGAGCGGAGCCTCACGGGCTACGCGGCCTGGTCGAAGCAGCCCAGGATCATCGCCCACGTGGCCGAGGAGCAGCAGGGGGAGGGGTTCCACCGCTCCATGCACGAGCAGATCCAGAGCGAGATTGCCGTGCCGGTCGTCTGCGACGACGAGGTGATTGCCGTCATATGCCTCAATTCCCTGAAACCCGCCTACTTCACCGAGGAACACAAGCGGATCCTCCAGATCGTCGACCGTCTCACCTCCCGGCACATCTCGGACCTGCAGCGGATCGAACGGCTCCAGAACGAGGTAACGAGGCTCAAGACCGACGTGGCCTACAAGGACCCCCAGATCTCCTCCTACCGCCTCGGCAATATTATCGGCAACAGCCGCAAGGCCCAGGAGATCGTCGATTTCATCGAAACCGTCTCCGTTCCCCTCTTCAACCGGATCACCCTCTGGTCCAAGAACGTCCTCCAGGAGGCCACCATCGGCCTCCCCTCCATCCTGGTCCTGGGGCAGACCGGCGCCGGCAAGGAGTTCTTCTTCAACAACCTCTACAACAAGCTGAACGAGATGTACCGGGAAAAGCTGAACCCCAGCGGCCAGCTGCCGGTGAAAAAGACCAACATCGCCGCCTACAGCGGCGAACTGACCTACTCGGAGCTCTTCGGCCACAAGAAGGGTGCCTTCACCGGCGCATACAGCGACCGGAAGGGAATCCTGGAAGAGGCGGCGGGGGGAATAGTCTTCCTGGACGAGATCGGCGACGCCGACCCCAAGACCCAGGTGCAGCTCCTGCGTTTTCTCGACAACGGCGGCTTCGTGCGGCTGGGCGACAACCAGGAACGGTACAGCCGCGTCATGCTCGTGGCCGCCACCAACAAAGACCTGGCGGAGGAGATCCGGAAGGGGAACTTCCGGGAGGACCTCTACCACCGCCTCTCGGAGCTCTCAGTGCGGGTGCCCTCCCTCAACGACCGGCGTGAGGACATCCCCGACCTGGCCACCCACTTCCTCGGCAAACTCTACCGCACCTACCGGGGCGACGAGCCCAAGGAGGACACCCCCACCCTTGCCCACGACGCCAAACAGATCCTCATGAACCACCATTACCACGGCAACATCCGGGAATTGCGGAGCATTCTGCTGCGGGCGCTTTTCTTCCGGAAGGGAAAGATGCTCACCGCCGACGACATTCGCCGGGCACTGGCCGCCGGCATGCGGGAACTCCCCCCGGCCAACGCCTCCCAGGAGCTTAACGAGCGGCTTTCGGTGGAGATCATGCAGCGGATCGCCAACGGCGAAACCTTCTGGGAAGCGGTCTACGAGCCCTACTCCGCCAACGCCATCTCCCGGGATGTGGTGCGGCTCGTCATCGAGCGGTCAAAGGATGCGGCGGGCAAGGCCATGCCCCAGGTGGCCCGCTATCTCAAGGCGGTGAACGGCGACGTCGAGGAGAACGACGAGGAGCGGAGGAAGTTCTTCAAGTTCAAGAATTTTTTATACAAGACGGTGAAGATATGAGGGAGTGAAAAGAGGTCGCGTGCGTAAAGTAAAGTAAAGTAAAGTACCATTTTTTCTGTTACAGCGGATCAAGGCAACGGAAATGTTCTCGCTGCCTGCGCAAGCAGATAATATTCGTCCAGTTCCTGAATGAGAAAGTCAACAAAGGCGCGGTTTGCCCGGGAAAGATACGAATTTTTCTTCCACGCTATGTAGAGGTCCATAAAAAGTGGCGGATCACAAGATATGGCGGCTACTTCGGCATCACGTGCTACCACCATCTTGAGGAAAAACGCCAGCCCCAACTTCTCCTTGACCAGGCTCCGGATCAGAGAGTACAGATTCGATTCCGCCACCACCGCTGGAGTAATCTCTTCCCTGGCACACAACTCATCAATCAACTCGCGCAGGTGATACCCCTCCTTGTAGTGAATCAGCGGTTCTCCGAGCAACTCACGCAGCGCAACCTTTTTGCGTCCGGCAAAGGGGTGTCCGGCGTACACGCACGCAACGATCTCCTCCCGCAACAGGTGATGTGAGTCCAAGCCATCTGGCACTTCTCCGGCGATAACTCCTATATCCAACTCGCCGGACTCGATTTTGCGCTGGATGCTCCAGGCGCTGTCACCGGAGATGGAAATCTTGAGGCCCGGATGGCTCGACTTGAATGAAGAGATTATCTTCGGGAAGAAAAAACTGCTCAACATCGGTGTAAGACCAACTCGCACCTCTCCCTTGAGCAGTCCCCGGAGATCGGCAATCTCCTGTTTCGCGTTGCTGACTCCTTGCAGAATGCCCTGGGCATGGAGCAACAGCGCTTCACCCTCGGCTGTTAGCGATATTTTTCGATCCCTTCGATTGAACAGAAGCACGTCCAGTTCTTCTTCCAGCTTTTTGATGGCTATGCTGAGGGCCGGTTGAGCTATATGCAGTTGCTCCGCAGCCTTGGTAAAGCTTTCGCACGCCGCTACCCCCAGAAAGAATTTCAACTGCCGCACATCCATGGATTCAGCCCCCCGCCGTACTTATTCGAAATATATATGGCAACCATAAAAACAATATATTTTTCTTATATACATGCACTGCGTATACTTGACAACAGGTTACGGCGAAAGGGGCAATTATGGCTATCTATCTGGACTGCAACGCGACAACGCCGGTGGAACCGTCGGTGGCATCGGTAGTGGTGCGATTTCTGGAAAAGGATTTCGGCAATGCTGCCAGCCCTATCCATGATTACGGCGTGTTTGCGCTTGTCGCTGTGGAACATGCCAGGGGGCAGGTAGCCGAGGTGGTCAAGGCGCGCCGCGACGAGGTGATTTTCACCAGCGGCGCCACGGAGAGCAACAATCTGGCGATACTTGGGCTTGCCGACGCGGGACTAGGTCGCGGACGCCGCCATCTGATTACCACTACCATCGAACACAAGGCGGTGCTTGAGCCGTTTGAAGAGATGGCCCGGCTGGGCTTCGAGGTACAGATTCTGCCGGTACGGGCAGATGGCCGTTTTGATCCGCAGCGACTGGCGGACGCGCTTCGTCCCGACACGCTTCTTGTCTCAACCATGCAGGTAAACAATGAGACCGGTGTGCTCCAACCGCTGGCGGAGGTTGCGGATATTCTAGCGAACCGTGACATCTGGTGGCATGTCGATGCCGCCCAGGGGTTCGGCAAGGAATTGGAGCAGCTCCGCCACCCGCGCATCGATCTCATCTCCCTAAGCGGCCACAAGATATACGGCCCCAAAGGTGTTGGCGCCCTCATTGCCCGCAAGTATGACCGCCAATTCCCCCCGCTTCGCCCGCTGGTGTTCGGCGGCGGACAGGAGCAGGGGCTACGTCCCGGCACGCTGCCGGTTCCCCTCATTGCCGGCCTCGGAGAGGCGGCAAAGCTTGCGCTGCGAAACAACGGCGAGCGGATTGCGCACTGTCAGGCATTCCGCGAAAAGGCCCTGGCAACGTTCTCGGCGCTTGGCGCGGAACAGAACGGCGCTGAAGAATATACGCTGCCCCATGTACTCAATGTTTCACTGCCGGGGATCAATTCTGAACTGGCAATCAAAGCCCTAAAGAATGTTATCGCCGTCTCCAGCACCTCGGCATGCACCTCACATACTCATACGCCAAGCCATGTCCTGACGGCAATGGGGCTATCGTCCGAGAAGGTGGAACAATCGATCCGATTGTCGTGGTGCCACATGACCCCTGAAGTGGACTGGTCTGAAGTGGGAACTATTCTCCGTGCGCGGCGCGGATAAGGAAGGCGGTGCGAAATGAACGACATATTCAGAGAACTGGAAGAGGTAACCGTTGAGCAGTATGACCACCACGATCTGCCGAAATGGCTCGCCGATCCCGTCCTTATGGTGGCGAGAAACCCCGAGAGCTATCAGGGGAAGGAGTATCTGGTCGAAATCCTCGTTGCCCAGGTCCGGGAGTACGATATCTACGCCGAAACAGGCTGCTGTAAATGGGCGTACGACCATGAAGACATCAAACGGACGCTGCGCTGGCTGGAGGAATAGGGATGACTGCATTTGAAGAACTGCAATCCGTTACTGAACAGGCCCGAAACGAACAGGATTTGCCGGATTATCTGGCGGAGCGCATCTTTTGGATCATTGAAAACCAGGACAGATTCCATGCCAGGGAAGCCGAGATAGACGAGCTGGCGGAAAAGGTGGCGAACTACGACACCTACGGACAGACCGGTTATCTCGGCATGGGGGTCAACAATGACATTCTGGAAAAGACCTTGAAGCATCTGGAGGAAACAATATGATTCTGCATAGTCTTTCATGTGCTTTTTGATGCGTAACCACCCTGAATTATTGACAGGTCGGCAGTGGGAGGTAAACTTGATGCGTCCAGACAGCACAATAAGGCATTGAAAGGAGAAGGCATCATGGAAAAACTGTATCGGATCTTGAAATTCATGGTCTGCATCGGGCTGATGGCTGCTTTTCTGGGGTGCGCAGCCACACAAACAAAGCAAAGCACCGGAGGGTATATCGATGACTCCGTCATCACAACCAAGGTGAAAACCGCCATCTTTGAGGAGCCATCGCTGAAAACACTGCAGATCAATGTCAAGACGTTCAAAGGGACGGTTCAGTTGAGCGGGTTTGTCGATTCGGCGCAGAGCGTCAAGAAGGCAGGAGAGGTGGCGGGAAGCGTCGAAGGTGTCAAAGCGGTGGAAAACGACCTGGTTGTAAAGTGACCGCGTAGCCCGGCCGAATTCACGGCCGGTTCCGGCAGTCCATTTCGGCGCTGCAGAGGCAGCTGCGGGGGGAGGACATCATGCTCTGGACAATCTGTGTGATTCTCATAGTGCTGTGGCTGTTAGGTATGGTTTCGTCATATACGATGGGCGGCCTCATCCATATTCTGCTCGTCATTGCCATCATAGTGGTGCTGGTGCGGATCATCCAGGGGCGCAAGGTACTGTAGACGGCCTGGTTTTCCACGCGCTTCGGAGAGCATCGCATCCAGAATGCGAAAAGGCTGCATGGGCGATTGCCCTGCAGCCTTTTCTCGAGACGGTGTCGACCCGGCACTAGCCGGATTGTCAGGCAGGCGCGAACCTGCCTCAGGTGCTACAGCTATGTTTTGTGGACCGCTGTTTCGACCTGCGCCTCCTTTCGAACCTCGAATGCCTGCTCTTGATAATACTGATCGGCAGGCGCGGAAAAAACTTTAGAAAAAAATTGCATCACCCCCGCCGCCGCAGGTGCGCCACGAATTCCTCCCGCGTCATCTCCTTTTTCCTGACCAGGTGCTCCACCTGACGGCTGAGGGCAGTCTTCTCCCCCTCCTTCATGGCGTCCTTGACCAGCACGAAGAACGGAACGTTACGAACCTGGGGAAAGAGGCGGAAGCGCTCCATGAGCTCGAAGGCCGACATGTCGGGAAGCATCACCGAGCAGAAGACCATGAAGGGACGGCCGATGGTGGCGAGGGCAACCGCCTCGGTGCCGGTGTAGGCATTCACCACCTCGAAGCCGAGGGAGGTTACCGCCTTGGCCAGATGCTCTTCGCCCCGCTTCGACACCACCATGACCTGCAGGTCCCAGGTGTCGGCCTCCTCCGTGAGCCCGAGCACCGTCAGCTTCTTCATCAGGTAATCAGGGTCGACGGGGAGGGTGAAGAAGCCGGCGGCCCGGAATACCCCTCCCACCTTCCCCTCCTGGCTGAGGAAAACCGGCAGGATTGGCACGTCGCGGGTCAACGGGCTGTTTTTTATAGCAAGCAGAATCCCCCACCCGTCCTTGGAGAACGGCGAGAGGTCAAGAACCACCCCGAGGGGCTTGCCGTCGGCAAAGTCGTCAATACCCCGGCAGACCACCCGGTACCCCGCGTGGGTCAGGTAATCGCGCACTTTCGCCGAACGTTCCTCATCACATCCCAATCCCATCAGCCAGATTTCGGGCTGTCGTTGCGTATCACTCATGGAATCCCCCGGACTGCGCACGTGAATTGTTAATGAGTAAAATAACAAATTTTTGCCCAACTGCAAGGGGAGGCCGCCACGAAAACGCCAAATCGTTGAAAACATGCGCCCCTTGTGTTAGCGTCACACGGTCGCAAAGACTTACGATTCAAGGAGGACACGACTATGCCGAGCACAGTCTATTTTGCCGATATGCGGGCCGGCCACGAGGAAAACCTCTTCACCAAGATCGGCAAGCTCATGATCCTGGCAGGGGTGAGGGAGCGG
>CAJPFF010000098.1 GCA_905339345.1 Geobacteraceae bacterium
GAGGCTGATTCCGCTCGCCTTTATGGCCGTTATTTCGCTGTCCGATGAGAGCCTTCCGAAGGCGAGAAGCACCGCCAGAAGAAACGCCATGGGGATCGAAACGAGAAAAAATGAGGGAAGCATGTAGAGGATAAGGCGGCAGACGTCGAGGAAGGGTACTCCCTTGGCGAAGACCATCTCTGCCAGCTTGAGCAGGCGTCCCATGAGGAGTACAAAGGTGAAAACCGCCATGCCGAGAAGAAACGGAACGGCGGTTTCCTTGAAAATGTAGCGGAATAGAATGCTGGTCATGAAGGGGCGATGATACACGAAGGGAGGGGGGTTGTAAATAACGGAGGGATGCGCAGGGTAGTTTGCTCTTGTCAAAGAGTGCCTCCTGTGCTATATGAATTCGGTTTCTATTTCGCACGCTTCCTGTCCGGTCGGTGGTGTCCGCGGTTGTCGCGGGTTCCGGCTGTCGGGGGAGCGGAGGCACAACCAAAAGGAGAAAAGCATGTCGAACGTAACAATGAAGGAGCTTCTGGAAGCCGGTGTCCATTTCGGCCACCAGACCAAGAGGTGGAATCCGAAGATGAAGCCGTACATCTTCGGGGCGCGCAACGGGATTTATATCATCGACCTCCAGAAGACCGTCCGCCTGTTCAAAAGTGCCTACAGCTTCGTTCGCGAGTGCGCACAGTCCGGAGAAACGGTTCTGTTTGTAGGAACCAAGAAGCAGGCCCAGGACGCCATCGGTGAGGAGGCAACGCGGTGCGGTATGTACTACGTGAATCAGCGTTGGCTCGGCGGGATGCTCACAAACTTTTCCACCGTGAAGCAGAGTATCGACCGGCTCAAGCGTCTCGATGCCATGTTCGCCGACGGCTCTGTTGAGGCTTACACCAAGAAGGAAGCCCTTCGGCTGGAGAAGGAGCGCGAGAAGCTCGAAAAGACCCTGGGTGGGATCAAGGGTATGGGGAAGGTTCCCGGAGCCCTTTTCGTGGTCGACCCGAAGAACGAGACGATTGCCATCAGTGAAGCCAAGAAGCTTGGCATTCCCGTCGTGGCGGTTGTCGATACCAACTGTGACCCGGATCCGATCGACTACGTTATTCCTGGCAACGATGATGCCATTCGTGCCATCCGCCTCCTGACGTCCAAAATGGCCGATGCGGTTATGGAGGGTGCGCAGGCCCGTGACGCACGGTTGCAGACTGGCGATGAAGAGGTTGCCGTTGCCGAGACCGAGTCGGAGCAGGCCGAAGCGTAAACTGGCTATCTTCTCCACTTTATGTGGGGTTAGATTCTATATTAACTACAATTTACGGGGCGACGCCCGGCGCGTCATCCCTGTCCGGGAGGATACAGTGAGCATCACAGCTGCACAGGTAAACGAGCTGCGGAAAGCTACGGGAGCGGGACTCATGGACTGCAAGAAGGCCCTGGCTGAAACCGGTGGTGACCACGAGAAGGCCATCGACTATCTCCGAAAGAAGGGGCTTGCTGCCGCATCCAAGAAGGCGGGCCGCGTTGCTTCCGAGGGGATGGTGGGTTCCTATATACACGCGGGGGGCAAGATCGGGGTCCTCGTCGAAGTCAACTGTGAAACCGACTTCGTGGCGCGTAACGACAATTTCCAGAATTTCGTGAAGGACATCGCCATGCATATCGCAGCGGCTGCTCCCCAGTATGTGCGCCGCGAAGAGGTATCTCAGGATGTCGTGGAACGCGAGAAGGAGATCTATCGCGCCAAGGCCAGGGAAACCGGCAAGCCGGAGAACATCATCGAGAAGATCATTGAGGGTCAGGTCAACAAGTTTTATGCTGACATCTGTCTCCTTGAGCAGCCCTATGTAAAGGATCCGGACAAGTCGGTCCAGCAGTTTCTCAATGAGACGATCGCGTCAATCGGCGAGAATATTTCGATCCGCCGCTTCGTTCGGTATGCATTGGGTGAAGGACTTGCGAAGAAGGAAACCGACTTCGCTGCAGAGGTTGCTGCCGCAGCTGGTCTGTAAGAAAGTGAGTGGGCCGGCCATGCTCCATGGCCGGCTTTTTTTACGTCCATTGCACAGAGGCGCTGTCAACCAACCAGGCGTGGGGGCCTACACACCATGGGTACACCTTACTACAAGCGAGTGCTGCTGAAACTTTCCGGGGAGGCCCTGGCGGGGGATCAAGGTTACGGCATTGATCCCCAGACGATCACGGCCATTGCTGCCGAGATCAAGGAGGTCGCCGCCACCGGCGCCCGACTTGCCCTGGTGATCGGCGGGGGGAATATCTTCCGGGGTCTGGCCGCTTCATCCAAGGGGATGGATCGGGCCAGCGCCGACTACATGGGGATGCTGGCCACCATGATCAACTCACTGGCCATGCAGGATGCACTTGAAAAGATAGGAGTTGACACCCGGGTTCAATCGGCCATTGCCATGCAGGAGGTTGCCGAACCGTACATCAGGCGCAGGGCCATGCGGCATCTGGAAAAGGGGAGGATCGTCATTTTTGGCGCAGGAACTGGCAATCCATACTTCACCACCGACACTGCGGCAAGCCTGCGAGCCATGGAGATCGGAGCCGATGTGATCCTTAAGGGGACCAAGGTGGACGGCGTCTACTCGGCCGATCCCAAGAAGGATCCGACCGCCCAGAAGTACCCGAAGCTCACCTATCTTGAAGTTCTCAAGAAGGGTCTCCAGGTCATGGACGCCACCGCCACCTCTCTCTGCATGGACAACAATCTCCCCATCATCGTCTTCGACATCACCACCTACGGCAACATCAAGAAAGTGGTGTGTGGCGAAGAGATCGGCACCATCGTGAAAGGAGAATAGCATGACGAAGGAAGTCATCGCGGACATGAAGACCCACATGGACAAGTCGGTGGACGCACTCCGCCGCGAGTACCAGAAGGTGCGCACCGGCAGGGCCACTACCGGGCTGTTGGATGATATAAAGGTTGAATACTACGGCAATCCCTCGCCCCTCAGCCAGGTTGCAACCCTTGCAGTACCCGAGTCCCGAACCATCACTATTCAGCCTTGGGAAGCAAAGCTGATCCCGGTGATCGAGAAGGCGATCATGAACGCGAATCTCGGGTTCACTCCTGCCAATGACGGAAAGACGATCCGCATCTCCCTTCCGCCTCTCACCGAAGAGCGCCGGAAAGAGATCGTCAAGATGCTCAAGAAGATGGCTGAGGATGCAAAGGTCGCAGTCCGGAACATCCGCCGTGAAGGGATAGACAGCCTCAAAAAACTGGAGAAAGACAAGCAGATCTCCGAAGATGATCTGAAGCGTGCCGAGAAAGAAGTGCAGGATGTGACCAACGCTTCCGTTGCCAAGATTGACGAGGTGCTCACCCACAAAGAGAAGGAAGTCATGGAGGTCTGATGCCACGCCAAGCGAGGGCGGGGAAAGTCGTTTCCGTTTTTTTGCTTGCGCACCAGGTTCTTTTATGCTTTAATCCCCTTTAACCCCTCAATTAAAGGGGATTTTTTGTTTTTGGGTATCCCATGTACGGTCTCTCACTCGACAAACTTCCCCGCCACTTGGCCGTTATTATGGACGGAAACGGCCGCTGGGCCCAGGAGCGGATGCTCAAGCGTATCATCGGCCACCAGAAGGGGGTTGAGACGGTTCGGGTGATTGTTGAGGAATGTTCCCGTCTCGGTATCAAGTATCTTACCCTCTTTGCCTTCTCCGCAGAGAACTGGCTTCGCCCCAAAACCGAGGTGAAGTCCCTCATGTCACTCCTCAAGAAGTACATCAGGATCGAAACCGCCCGGATGATTGAGAGCAATATCCGATTCAACGTGATCGGTGCCCGCGGGGAACTGCCGCCGGACGTTAACCAGGCTGTGCAAGAGGCCATCGACAGGACGGCGCGCAACAACGGGATGGTGCTGACCCTTGCCCTGTCCTATGGTGCACGTCAGGAGATTCTCAAGGCAGCTGAGCGCATCGCGGTTGATCTCTCCTCTGGCCGCCTTGTCTCGGAAGATGTGGATGAGAAAACTTTCTCCTCGTACCTGTTTACGGTGGGAATGCCAGATCCCGATTTCCTCATCAGGACGAGTGGTGAGATGCGCATCAGCAATTTCCTTCTCTGGCAACTCGCTTACACGGAACTCTATTTTACCGATGTAAACTGGCCTGAGTTCACCGCCCAGGAGCTCCATCGTGCCCTGCACGTGTATCAGTCCCGCGAGCGGCGCTTTGGCCGTACGAGTGCCCAGCTGCAGAACAGGAGCTGACCATCAAGCGCCTACTGACCGGGGCCATTGCCCTGCCGCTGCTGATACTGTTCATCCTTAAGGTGAGTGTCTTTCTCTTCGCCTGTTTTGTCTTCCTCGTTGTTCTGCTTGGTTTGAGCGAGTTCTACCGAATGGCGCTCCCCGACCGGAAAGTGGTAGGGCAGGTTGCGTCGCTGTCGGGGGCGCTCTTTACGTTCGTCCTCGCCAGCCCCGAGTCGCTCCAGCGCTTCATCCAGTTCCCCGGAGGGAATGGAGTGCTGTTTTTCTCGTTCACTGTGGCGTTTCTCGTTGTGGCCATCTTTTTCCTGTTCAGCATCAGGGACATCCGGCAGAGCGCAACCGAAATGGCTCTCCTCTGGTCGGGAATTGCCTACGTGCCGTTGCTTCTCTCGCACCTTGTCCTGCTCCGGGCGCTCCCAAGCGGAGTCGAGTGGGTGTTTCTGATGCTCCTGATCGTCATGTCCGGTGACACAGCGGCATACTACGTAGGGAGCAGCCTGGGTAAGCGAAAGCTGTATCCGAGTGTCAGCCCCAACAAGAGCATCGAGGGGGCCTTGGGCGGGCTCTGCGGGAGCCTCGTGGGCACTTTTGCTGCGAAGTTAACCTTCTTTCCTGCGCTCACCGTTGCCGACTGCGTGGTCACGGCCTTGGCCGTCGGGGCGATAGGTCAGATTGGCGACCTTTTCGAATCGCTCCTCAAGCGCAGCTTCGGGGTTAAGGATTCAGGGGTCATCATTCCTGGGCACGGTGGTATCCTCGACCGGCTCGATAGTATTCTCTTTGCCGCACCGGCCCTGTACTACTACGCCTCTCTTATAGTCTTGGCCCGGTAGGTTTCCTGACGAGGAATAATGAAAAAGCTCACCATTCTTGGTTCTACCGGCTCCATCGGGGTAAGCACCCTGGAGATAGTCGCCGCCCATCGGGATCGGTTCCAGGTTGTTGCCCTCTCTGCGGGGAACAACCTGGAACTTCTCAAACAGCAGATCGATGCGTTCCGACCTAGGCTGGTCAGTGTCCTGACCGCTGATCTGGCCCGGGAACTGGATCGAATGCTCACAGGTCCGAAACCCGAAATCCACCATGGGGTTCCCGGCCTCATTGCTGCTGCCACTGCCGGGGAGAGCGACATGGTGGTTGCTGCCATCGTTGGTGCTGCCGGCCTCGTGCCGACTGCTGCAGCCATCAAGGCCGGCAAGGACGTTGCCCTTGCCAACAAGGAGACCCTCGTCACCGCAGGTCGGATCATGATGGACCTTGTCAGGGAGAAGGGGGTAAGGCTCTACCCGGTCGATAGCGAGCACTCCGCGGTCTTCCAATCCCTTGAGGGGCAAAGCCGGAAGGACGTGAAGCGGATTATCCTTACCGCATCGGGGGGGCCGTTCCTGGACCTCCCTCTTGATCGTCTCTCCCAGGTCTCGGTTGCCGATGCCCTCAATCATCCTAATTGGAGCATGGGGCAGAAGATAACCATCGACTCGGCCACCATGATGAACAAGGGGCTAGAGGTGATAGAGGCGCGCTGGCTCTTTGATACGCCGGCGGAGCAGATTGCCGTGAATATCCATCCCCAGAGCATTATTCACTCCATGGTCGAATATGCGGACGGCTGTGTCATGGCTCAACTGGGGGTACCTGATATGAAGGCCCCCATCGCCTACGCTCTCACCTATCCGGAGCGGATTCCGACGGGGGTGAAGCCACTTGATCTGACCGTGTTGTCGGGGCTTACCTTCCTTGCTCCCGACTATCAGCGTTTCCCTGCCCTGAAGCTGGCCTACGATGCCCTTGCCGCCGGGGAGAGCATGCCGGCGGTCATGAACGCCGCCAACGAGGTTGCGGTCGAGGCCTTCCTGAAGGGGAGGATCGGTTTCACCGATATTGCCACGTCTATCGCACGAACCATGGATGCCCATGAGTCCCGTTCACTTGTCACCATAGAGGATGTTCTTTCCTCCGATCTCTGGGCGAGAGAAAAAACCCGCGCGCTCCTCGGGTTGTACTGACAAGATTCCCTGCCCCTTTTGCGAGGCTTCAGATGACAAGCATTGTTTCCGCAATTATCGTTCTCGGCATACTCATCTTTGTGCACGAGTTAGGGCATTTCATCTTTGCCAAGCTCTTTGGCGTCGGAGTCGAGAAGTTTTCCCTCGGGTTCGGGCCGAAGCTTATCGGTAAGAAGGTCGGCGAAACCGAGTACCTCCTTTCCGCGTTCCCCCTTGGTGGGTATGTGAAAATGGTTGGCGAGGGGACCGACGGCGAGCTCACCGATGAGGAGAAGACCCGCTCCTTTGCGGAAAAGACACCCCTCAGGCGCATCGGCATCGTGGTGGCCGGTCCCGGCTTCAACCTTATCTTCGCCTGGCTCCTCTTCATCGTGATCTTCATGATTGGCGTGCCTGCCGCAACCACCAAAGTCGGGGAAGTGGTCAAGGACAAGCCTGCTGCCAAGGCAGGCCTGGCTGCAGGTGACATGGTCACTGCCGTGAACGGCAAGAAGGTGGTCCGGTGGGACGAGATGGCGGCCGAGATCGCGGCGACGAAGGGGCCATCGCTGGATATCGAGGTTAAGCGGGGCACGGAGACAAAGATCTTCCGGATTGTCCCCGAGACGCGAACCGGGAAGAACCTCCTCGGAGAGACGGTGACCTCTCCCGTCATCGGGGTGGTTGCTGCGGGAGAGACGGTCATCGACCGATACCCTCCCGGCGAGGCCTTCTCCCGGGGAAGTGCCCAGACCTGGAACGTCATCGAGTTGACGGTCCTTTCGCTGGTGAAGATCGTCGAGCGGGCCATTCCTCTGGATACCATCGGCGGACCGATCATGATCGCCAAGATGGCCGGCCAGCAGGCCGAGGCGGGAGGAGTGAGTTTTCTCGCGTTCATGGCGCTGCTCTCGGTGAACTTGGGCGTTCTCAATCTCCTTCCCATCCCGATTCTCGATGGCGGGCACCTTGTTTTCTACCTCTGGGAACTCGTCTTCCGCAGACCGGTCAGCATGCGGGCGCGGGAAATCGCTCAGCAGGTGGGGCTTGCCCTTCTCATCGGGCTCATGGTGCTCGCCTTCTACAACGACATTGCCCGCTACCTCGTGGGGAATGGGTAGCTTGAAGCTCCTCACCGTCGATACGTCAACGTCCACCTGCGGCGTAGCACTCACCATCGACGGGCGTCTCGCGGCCGAGTCCCTTCTCGATAGTGAACGGACCCTTTCCGAGCGGCTCCTTGTCGCGGTTGACACCATCCTGCGGGATTCCGGGCTCCTCCTTGCCGATCTTGATGGCTTCGGCGTGGCCTTGGGCCCCGGATCTTTCACCGGTGTCCGGATTGGAGTATCCACTGTCAAAGGGCTCGCGCTGGCGACGGGAAAGCCGGTGGTTGGTTTTTCGTCCCTTGCCATGCTTGCGCTCAACCTTCCCGTGTGCTCACTTACGGTCTGTACTCTCTTCGACGCCCGAAAGAAGGAGGTCTACGCAGCGCTCTACCGTTGTGGTGTTCTTCCCGAACCCCTCCATGCCGACTGCGTCATAGCCCCGGAACGCTTCCTCGGGCTCATCGACGGTCCGACCCTCTTTGTCGGCAACGGGGCGCTCCGCTACCGGGATCTCATCGAAGAAACCCTTGGTGACAGAGCCGTCTTTGCACCTGTGCACTGCCATCAACCCCGTGCAGCAGCCGGTGCGGTGCTTGCCCTTGAGTTATTCCGCTCGGGTGCGTTCACGCCGCTGCCTTGCTTGAATCCCACCTATATCCGTCCATCCGAGGCCGAGCTGACTAAGATGATGCGGGAAACGCTATAACGCCATTTTAATGGTGTTGACAGTCCCCACCTAATGTATTATTTTCACACTTTCCCTTTGTACTCCGATCTGTTTGAGATAATTGAATTTTCGATTACGATTGCGAAACGGTCGGCAGGATCAAAGACATTCCTTGGGAATTCCCCCCATTTGATTTTTTCAGCCAGAGGTCTTCCAGATGCGCAGTGACACCATAAAGAAGGGGATCGAGCGGACTCCGCACCGGGCCCTCATCAAGGGAACCGGCGTTCCCCAGAGCGAGATGACGAAGCCGTTCATTGGCGTTGCCACCAGTTTCACCGACCTGATTCCGGGGCACGTGGGGATGCGGGACCTGGAGCGCTTCATCGAGAAAGGTATCCACACCGGCGGCGGTTATGCCTTTTTCTTCGGCATTCCCGGCGTCTGCGACGGCATCGCCATGGGACACAAGGGGATGCACTACTCCCTCCCGACCCGCGAACTGATTGCCGACATGGTCGAGTCGGTGGCCGAAGCCCATCGGCTCGACGGCCTCGTTCTCCTCACCAACTGCGACAAGATCACTCCCGGCATGCTCATGGCGGCGGCACGGCTCGACATCCCCGCCATCGTGGTGACCGCGGGTCCCATGATGGCCGGCCGCGGTGTCGAAGGGCGGCGCTTCTCCTTTGTAACCGATACTTTTGAGGCCATGGCCCGCTACAAGGCCGGCGTCATCGACGAAAAAGAACTTCAGGTCTGTGAGGAAAACGCCTGTCCCGGCATGGGATCGTGTCAGGGGCTCTTTACCGCCAATACCATGGCGATTCTCACCGAAACCCTCGGCATGAGCCTTCCCCGCTGCGGGACGGCCCTGGCAGTTTCAGCCCTCAAGCGTCGTATTGCCTTTGCCTCGGGCGAGAAGATCGTTGAGCTTGTCCGCAACGGAGTGACGCCGCGCCAGATCCTGACACGTGCCGCCTTCGAGAATGCCATCCGGGTTGATCTCGCCCTCGGCGGATCTTCCAATACCGTTCTCCATCTCCTGGCCATTGCGCGGGAGGCAGGGGTCGAACTCCCTCTGGAAACTTTCGACATCCTCTCCAAGGAAACGCCGCAGATCGCATCCATGAACCCGGCAGGGGAGTACTTTATGGAGGATCTCGACGCAGCCGGCGGTGTTGTCGGAGTTCTTAAGCAGCTCGGCGATATGATCAAGGACAATCCGACCGTCATGGGACTCACTACCCGTGAACTGGCGTCCACGGTACAGACGGTAGATGAGCGGGTTATCCGCCCCGTGTCCGATCCAGTCAAGAAGGAGGGGGGAATTGCCGTTCTCTTCGGCAATCTTGCTCCAAAGGGTGCAGTGGTTAAGCAGTCGGGGGTGTCGGCGCCCATGATGAAGTTCGAGGGAAGAGCCCGCTGCTTCGACTCGGAAGAGGCCGCCATGGCCGCCCTCATGGGGGGGGAGATCACGTCCGGCGACGTGGTGGTGATCCGCTACGAGGGGCCCAAGGGGGGGCCGGGAATGCGGGAGATGCTTGCACCGACCGCGACCCTCATGGGGCTTGGCCTCGGAGATTCCGTTGCTCTCATCACCGACGGCCGCTTCTCCGGTGGTACCCGCGGTCCCTGTATCGGGCACATTTCTCCCGAGGCGGCCGAAGGGGGTCCCCTCGCTCTGGTGGAAGAGGGGGACAGGATTCGACTCGATATCCCCAACCGGAAGCTGGAGCTCCTCGTGGACGAGTCAATCCTTGCGGAGCGCCGCAACCGCTGGGTTGCTCCCGAACCCAAGATCAAGACCGGATGGCTCGCACGCTACGCCAAAGTGGTGACCTCGGCATACACCGGGGCGGTCACGACGGCCGAGTAAGAGCGATTTCTCGGGATCATTCCAGAAAACCACTTTGTTCCACCAGATTTGATGTCCCTCTTGGGAGGTTTATATGAAAATGACAGGCGCACGAATACTCCTTGAATGTCTCAAGCTGGAAGGTGTTGACACCGTCTTCGGCTATCCTGGCGGCACGGTTATCAATATCTATGACGAGCTCTTCAGCTTCAAAGATATCCGTCATATCCTTCCCCGGCACGAGCAGGCAGGCGTCCATGCGGCCGATGGCTTTGCCCGGGCCACTGGCAGGGTCGGCGTCGCCATAGCCACGTCCGGCCCCGGCGCCACTAATACGGTGACCGGCATTGCCACCGCCTACATGGACTCCATCCCCCTGGTGGTTATCACCGGGCAGGTGCCGACGGCCCTCATCGGCAACGACGCCTTCCAGGAGGTGGACATCATTGGCATCACCCGTCCCTGCACAAAGCACAACTTCCTCGTGAAGGATGTTAAAGACATCGCCACGATCATCAAAAAGGCCTTCTTTATTGCCCGTACGGGGCGCCCCGGTCCGGTTCTCGTCGACTTGCCGAAGGATGTTCAGATCGCTACCGCCGAGTTTCACTATCCCGATTCCATCGAGCTTCGCAGCTACAAGCCGACTGTGGAAGGTCATCCGAAGCAGATAGAGAAGGCCGTGTCCATGCTCCTGGCGGCAAAGAAGCCGGTCATTTACGTGGGGGGCGGAGCCATTTCCGGCGATGCCGCCGGTGAACTCAGCGCCCTGGCCACCAAGCTCCATATTCCGGTCACCACGACCCTTATGGGGCTTGGCGCCTTTCCCGAGGACAATCCTCTCTCGCTCAATCTTCTCGGGATGCATGGCACCTACTTTGCCAATATGGCGGTGACCAACTGCGACCTGCTCGTTGCGGTGGGTGCACGCTTCGATGACCGGGTGACCGGAAAGATCGCCACTTTCGCCCCCCATGCGAAGATCATCCACATGGACGTGGACCCGACCTCCATTCGCAAGAACGTCCGGGTTGATCTCCCGATCGTCGGACAGGTCAAGGATGTCCTTGGCCGCATGCTCAAGACTGTTGAAGAGTGTGGTGACAAGATAGCGGCGTTCCACGCAGGGATTGAACCGTGGCTGGTGGAGATTGACGGGTGGAAGAAGAAGCACCCGATGAGTTACAAGCAAACAGCCACGGTGATCAAACCCCAGTTCGTGATCCAGAAGCTTCGTGAGCTTTCGGAGTCCGATGCCATTGTGGCCACGGACGTGGGCCAGCATCAGATGTGGACCGCCCAGTTCTTCGGGTTCCGCGAGCCGCGAACGCTCCTTTCGTCTGGCGGTCTCGGGACGATGGGATACGGACTTCCGGCGGCAATGGGTGCCCAGGCGGCCTTCCCGAACCGGCAGGTCATCGCTGTCTGCGGCGACGGCGGTTTCCAGATGAACCTTCAGGAGATGGCGACGCTGGTCCAGAACCGGCTTCCCGTAAAGATTGTAATTCTCAACAACAACTTCCTCGGCATGGTTCGCCAGTGGCAGGAGCTCTTTTTTGACAAGCGCTACTCCCAGACCTGCATGGAGCTTCCCATCGACTTCATCAAGCTTGCCGAGGCTTTTGGGGCCAAGGGGTTCCAGGCGACGAGACCCGACGAGGTGGAGGCGACCATCAAGAAGGCCTTCGAAACGCCGGGTCCGGTCATTATGGAGTTCAAGATCGCCCGTGAGGAGAAGGTGCTCCCGATGGTCCCTGCCGGGGCGTCTCTCAATGAAATGGTGCTCAATGCCTAGTGGGCGCGGACACGCGAAAGCGCTTTCGATCTTGCCCGCTCTTCAGGAGGTTTCTTCATGAGACATACGATCACCGTTATGGTGGAAAACGAATTTGGCGTCCTTTCCCGCGTAGCCGGCCTCTTTTCCGGCCGCGGCTTCAATATCGATTCTCTCTCGGTTGCTCCCACCAACGATGAGACCATCTCTCGGATGACCATCGTTACCCGGGGGGATGACCAGATTCTTGAGCAGATATCCAAGCAGCTCAATAAGCTCATCGACGTCATCAAGGTAATCGATTTTACCGATGGCGAGGCGATCGAGCGGGAGATGGCCCTCATCAAAGTTACCGCCGAGGAGTCCGCCCGGGCTGAAATCCTCAGGATTGCGGATATTTTTAGGGCAAAGATCATCGACGTAACCACCAAATCGTTCACTATCGAGGCGACCGGTGCCCCGGCTAAAATCGATGCCATTCTTGAGCTCCTGCGTCCCCTTGGGCTCAAGGAGTTGGTCAGGACTGGTCCGGTGGCCATAGGCCGCGGCGCCAAGGCATGGAAGGGCTAGCAGGCTTTTTCGCTGTGCATGGCAATAATACAGTTAAATGGATTCACTACACTCGAGGAGGAAAGAATGAAGATTTACTATGACAAAGACTGCAATATGGGCGTGCTCAAGGGGAAGAAAGTAGCCATCATCGGCTACGGCTCCCAGGGACATGCCCATGCCAATAACCTGAAGGATTCGGGCATCGACGTAGTGGTGGGGCTCCGTGCCGACTCCGCGTCGGTTAAAAAGGCTACCGAGGCCGGTCTGACCGTACTCCCCACCCCGGAAGCGGTGAAAATTGCTGACGTGGTGATGATCCTTCTCCCAGACGAGACCCAGGGGGACATCTACCGGGAAGAGATCGGCCCGTTCCTCAAGCAGGGCGCCTACCTCGCCTTCAGCCATGGTTTCAATATCCATTTCGGCCAGATCGTGCCCCGTCCCGACGTCAACGTTATCATGGTAGCTCCCAAGGGACCGGGTCACCTGGTTCGTCACGAGTACACGAAGGGGGGCGGCGTGCCGAGCCTCATCGCCATCCACCACGACCCGGCCGGCAATTCCCGTGATGTGGCCCTTGCCTACGCCTCGGCCAACGGTGGCGGCCGCGCCGGCATTATAGAGACTTCCTTCAAGGAAGAGACCGAGACTGACCTCTTTGGCGAGCAGGCTGTGCTGTGCGGTGGTATCTCTGCCCTGATCCAGGCTGGTTTCGAGACCCTGGTCGAGGCGGGCTATGCTCCGGAGATGGCCTACTTCGAGTGTCTCCACGAGACGAAGCTCATCGTTGACCTGATCTACGAAGGCGGCATCGCCAATATGCGTTACTCCATCTCCAATACGGCCGAGTACGGTGACCTCACCCGCGGACCGCGGGTCATCACCGCTGAAACCAAGAAGGAGATGAAGAAGATTCTCGACGAGATCCAGACCGGCCAGTTCGCCAAGGAATGGATGCTCGAGAATAAGGCCAACAAGCCGGTCTTCACTGCTCTTCGTCGCAAGGGTGCCGAACACCAGATTGAAGAAGTCGGGGCACGTCTCCGCTCCATGATGTCGTGGATCGGTGCTTCCAAGATCGTCGATAAAGCAAAGAACTAAACAGAGACTGAAACAGCGACAGGGAGGCCGGGTACGGGACAGGGTAAGAACACCCCCACCGCATCCGGCCTCTTTGTGGTTGCGTGAAAATGCGGTCGCCATGGAGCGGTCGTTTGGTTTATGATGGTCCAAAAGCCTGAGGTTCTCTGATGCGCAACACAAATACCCCCATTGCCGCGGAGGGATATCCCTTTATCGCTGGTGCCGCGGTAATAACCGTGGCGCTGGCCGTCCTTTGCTTGAAGATGCCCGCATTCTTGATTCTGGCGGTTCTTTTCGGAGCATTGACTCTCTTCATAGTTTTTTTCTTTCGCAATCCCGAGCGGACCACCCCTGCAGACGATAACGCGGTGATTGCTCCGGCTGACGGCATGGTCATTTATCTGGGCCCTTCCCGCGAGGAGCATCTGGGGGAGGAAATGACCAAGATCAGTATCTTCATGTCGGTTTTCAACGTCCATGTGAACAGGGTGCCGGTAACTGGCAAGGTGCTGGACTCCTTTTACATCAAGGGTAAGTTTCTTGATGTCCGCGACGAGCGGGCCACCTTTGAGAACGAGCAGGCTGGGCTCGTCATCGAAACCGCCAAGGGGATGAAGATGGTTGTCGTTCAGGTGGCCGGTCTTATAGCACGCCGCATTGTCTGTTATGCTTCAAAGGGTGATCACCTTGTCCGCGGAAGGCGTTACGGCCTGATCCGCTTCGGTTCCCGTCTCGATGTCTATCTGCCGCGCGAAACCGCAGTGCGAGTCAAAATGGGCGACAAGACCGTTGCTGGGGAGACCATCTTGGGGATACTGCCATGAGCGGTGAAAAGATCGACATGAGCGAGAGCATGCGGAAGGGGATTTACATCCTTCCGAATCTCTTTACCACGGGAAGCCTGTTCGCCGGTTTCTACGGCATGGTCGCCACCATGAACGGCGATTTCAAGACCGCCGCGCTCTGGATCCTCATTTCCTCTATATTCGACGGTCTCGACGGCAAGGTTGCACGGCTCACCGGCACGTCCAGCAAGTTCGGGGTCGAATACGACTCGCTGGCCGATGTGGTATCCTTCTGCGTCGCGCCGGCCCTCCTCATGTACAAGTGGGCGCTCCAGCCCTTCGGCCGCCTGGGGTGGCTTGCGGCGTTTCTCTTTGTCGCCTGCGGGGCCCTCCGGTTGGCACGCTTCAACGTTCAGGTCAATACGGTGGAGAGCAAGCGTTTTGTGGGGTTGCCGACCCCTGCGGCGGCGAGCATGGTGTCGGCCATGGTGCTCCTTTTTTACCACTTTGGCTGGCCCAGTTCTTTCAAGAAGCTGGCGATACTAATTCTCATCTACCTTCTTGCCTTCTTGATGGTATCCAATTTCCGTTACTACTCCTTCAAGGACCCGGAGCTTATCAAACGCCAGCCGTTTGCCTTTCTTGTTCTCGCGGTGCTCCTTTTAGTGGTTATCGCGGCAGAGCCAATCGTCATGCTGTTCGTGATCTTTCTCTGCTATACCTTCTCAGGAATCATCGGCTTTTTGATGACTTGGCCAAGGAGGCGAAGGCTGGAGAAGGTGATCCACAACAAGCACGTCAAGGAAGAACACTGAACGAACTGATCAAATGCGTGGAGCACTATCATCCTCTTTGGTTGCGGCAAACAAGATTTGAAGGCGTGGAACTTGTCGGAATCCAAACGGAATTGTCTTGACAGCTGGACGTATTGTTCACTACTATTGCCACTACAATTTGAAAAAGGCTGAGAAGAGGAGTAGTAATCCTTATCCTTATTGCACTGATGATGATTTCGGTGCCAGAGAGCCGGTGGGTGGTGCAAACCGGTATAAGGACGGATGAACTCGCCTCGGAGCCGCCTTGGTGAACGTGGCATGGAAACTCTGTTCCACCTAGTCAAGGCCGTTACCCGCGTTAAGGGGAAACAAGGTCCACTTCCGGTATGCAGTCGGTCGGGAACAAAGTGGATAAAAAGGGTGGTACCACGGAGCTGAGCCTTCGTCCCTTGTTTGGGCGGAGGCTTTTTTGTTTTGGACAGGGGCTGCTGCAGGGAAACTAGGCCGCAGGCGGCTCGAGACGACCATTACGCATAGGGAGGCAGACCATGGCGGAATTGAAGACCATCAAGATTTTCGATACAACGCTTCGCGACGGCGAGCAGTCGCCGGGCAACAGCATGAACATCGAGGAGAAGCTGCGCGTTGCCAAACAGCTTCAGAAGCTTAATGTTGACGTCATAGAGGCGGGTTTTCCCATCGCTTCGGAGGGAGACTTCGAAGCGGTGAAGCGGATTGCCCAGACTATCAAGGGGCCGGAGATCGCCGGGCTCTGTCGATCCAGCGACAAGGATATCGACCGCGCTTGGGAAGCACTCAAGTACGCAGGTGAGAAGGGGCGGATCCATACCTTCCTCGCCACGTCGGAAATACACATGAAGTACAAGCTGAGAATGACCCGCGATCAGGTGCTCGAGAACGCAGTCAAAGCGGTGAGGCGAGCAAAATCATACACTCCCAACGTGGAGTTTTCCTGTGAGGATGCTGTTCGCACCGACCTGGCTTTTTTGGCACAAGTAGTTGAGGCGGTGATTGACGCTGGTGTCACGACGGTGAACATCCCCGACACCGTCGGCTACACGATTCCTTTCGAGTACTTTAATATCATCAGGCACCTCAAGGAGAACGTGCCAAACATCGAAAAGGCGGTCATCTCGGTCCATTGCCATAACGACCTGGGACTGGCGGTGGCCAACTCCATCGCTGCGGTCCAGGCCGGGGCAGGCCAGGTAGAGTGCACTGTCAACGGAATCGGCGAGCGGGCGGGGAACTGCTCCCTGGAGGAGTTTGTCATGGCCATCAGGACGCGGCACGACATCCTCCCCTTCAGGACCAATGTGGACCATGAACAGATCGTTCCGGCCAGCCGTCTCCTTACCACTATTACCGGAATCGGAGTCCAGCCCAACAAGGCGATAGTAGGGGCCAACGCCTTTGCCCACGAGTCGGGAATCCATCAGCATGGCGTCCTTATGGAGAAGTCCACCTATGAAATCATGACCCCCGAATCGATAGGGCTCAAGGCGAACGTGCTGGTGCTCGGCAAGCACTCGGGCCGCCACGCCTTCAAAAAGCGTCTTACTGAACTTGGTTACGAACTTTCCGATGAAGACCTGAACCGCGCCTTCGAGCGGTTCAAGGCCCTGGCTGATCTGAAGAAAGAGGTCTTCGACGAGGATCTTGACGCCTTGGTGGCTGACGAGGTGATGCGACCGGCGGAGAAGTATCGGCTCTCCCACATCACGGTCACCTGTGGTTCCTTTGCTGTGGCCACCTCCACGGTGCAGATGGAGATCGACGGCTCGCCGGTACGGACCGCCGAACTGGGCGACGGTCCGGTTGATGCGACTCTCAAGGCCATCAAGAAGCTGACCAAGACCAAGGCGAAACTCCAGCAGTACAATGTG
>CAJPFF010000099.1 GCA_905339345.1 Geobacteraceae bacterium
AAGCGCTCCGAGAGGGGGGGAACCTCCTCCCGCTTGATGGCTATCTCCCCCGAGGGGCGCCGAACCGCAATGGCCATGGCCCGGGGGGCGCGCATCATGACCCCTTCGAGGACCGCCTGGCCCCCCACGTTGATCCGCTCCGCAAAAAGAAACACCTGCACCAGCATCGACCGGAACCGCTTCGTCATACGTACATCTCCTTGAATCTCTTCCTGACCTCGACGATTTTTCCGCAGGTCATGGTACCTTCGGGGCAGGGACCGGCAACGCAGCCGGGACCGGCATCCCGGAAGATGGTGGGGGCAGCGTTCTGTACCAGCCGCAGCATCTCCACGGCCATGGCCCGGATCTCCCACTGGGCCCGCTCGCAGCAGCGAAGGCCGAAAAAGTGGAGAAGCTCCCGGGCGTTCATGGTCATGATGATTTTCGTTTCTGCGGCGTTGGGGAGGATGTAACGGGCGTCCTCAGCCGGTATGCCGGCTTCAACGAGGGCCGCGTAGGTCTCGTGGAGCGCCTTCAGCTGCGACTTAAAGCGGGCCGCAAGCTCGGGCCTCTCCGCAATGGACGGCGGAATCACGGCGGAGAACTGCGACCTATGGGTCACATAGCGCTGGGACTGCTGGGAGTAGGAGGCGATCCGGTGCCGGACGAGCTGGTGGCTCGTGGCCCGGGAGATCCCCTCAATGCCGAAGGTGAAGGAGGCGTGCTCCAGCACCGACTGGTGTCCCAGCGACATGATCTTGTCGAGAAACGCGGAGACGTCGGAGCGGGAAATTCTCTCCCTCAGTTCATTGATGCCGATGGGGGAGTAACAGAGCCGTGCGGCGAGGGCCACGGCCATTTCCGGATCGGGGGTGTGCTGGAGTAGGGTAACCTTCATGAAGTCCCTTCACGAGGCGATGGAGGCAACGCTTCAAGAAACAGATAAGGGGATTTCGCCATGGACAAAATCCCCTTCCACTCAAATCCGCAAGGCCGGGGGCCTGTTACTGCATGCCGTACTTCTTCCGGAAACGCTCGACGCGGCCGGCTGTGTCCACGAGCTTCTGCTTGCCGGTGAAGAACGGATGGCAGGCAGAGCAGATTTCGGTGGAGATTTCGGTTCTGGTGGAACGGGTCTGGAAGCTGTTGCCGCAGGCGCACTTCACCGTAACCTCGTCGTACTTGGGATGAATCCCTTCTTTCATATCGTCCTCCTTGGGGGTCTCGAACCCCGGTGCCATGTGATCTGTCGGAAAGTTAAAACGTTAACAAACGGTATCTTTTTTTTCAAGACTTTTTTCCAGACCCTCTCCATGGGGCCTGTGACGCCTACTTGCTCATGGAATCGAGGAACTCCTGGTTGCTCTTGGTCTCGGAAAGCTTGTCCTTGAGAAACTCCATGCTGTCCACCACGTTCATGGGGTGGAGCACCTTGCGGAGGATCCAGATCCGGTTGAGGGCGCTCTTTTCCACAAGAAGCTCCTCCTTGCGGGTCCCCGACTTGTTAATGTCAATGGCCGGAAAGGTCCGTTTCTCCACAAGCTTGCGGTCCAGGTGAACTTCCATGTTGCCGGTCCCCTTGAATTCCTCGAAGATGACCTCATCCATCTTGCTCCCGGTATCCACCAGAGCCGATGCGATGATGGTGAGGGACCCACCCTCCTCGATGTTGCGGGCGGCGCCGAAAAAGCGCTTCGGCTTCTGGAGGGCGTTAGCGTCAACACCGCCGGTGAGGATCTTGCCCGACGGCGGGAGCACCGTGTTGTAGGCCCGGGCAAGGCGGGTGATGGAGTCAAGGAGGATCACCACGTCCCGCTTGTGCTCCACGAGGCGCTTCGCCTTCTCGATGACCATCTCGGCCACCTGCACGTGGCGGGTGGCGGGCTCGACGAAGGTGGAGGAAACCACCTCGCCCCGAACCGAACGCTGCATGTCGGTGACCTCTTCGGGGCGCTCGTCGATGAGGAGGACGATCAGGTAGACCTCGGGGTGGTTCTCGGCGATGGAGTTGGCGATGTTCTGGATGAGCATCGTCTTGCCAGTGCGCGGCGGCGCCACGATGAGCCCCCGCTGCCCCTTGCCGATGGGGGAGATGAGCTCCAGAACCCGCATCGGCATGTTGTCCGGCGCGGTTTCCAGCTTCAGTTTCTCGTCGGGGTAAAGGGGAGTCAGGTTGTCGAAGAGGATCTTGTCACGGGCCACCTCGGGGGGTTCGAAGTTGACCGTCTCCACCTTGAGAAGCGCGAAGTAGCGCTCCCCCTCCTTGGGAGGGCGGATCTGGCCGGAGACGGTGTCGCCCGTATGGAGGTTGAAGCGGCGGATCTGGGACGGGGAGACGTAGATGTCGTCGGGCCCCGGCAGGTAGTTGTAGTCGGGAGCCCGGAGGAAACCGAAACCGTCAGGAAGGCATTCGAGGACACCCTCGCCGAAGATCATGCCATTCTTCTCGGTCTGGGCGTTGAGGATGGCGAAGATCAGGTCCTGCTTGCGCAGGCTTGAGGCCCCCTCGATATTGAGGCCTTTGGCGATTGCCGCAAGCTCATTGATTTTCTTTCCTTTAAGCTCCTGAAGGTTCATCGGTTCTCCTGTGAACGTGCGCAACGGTACTGTCGCAAGACGACGTTGGTCTGATTGTCGGAATTATCAATTGGGTGACTGAAGTGACTGAAAGGGGAAGGCGCACCCATTGGATACGTTTATATGAGCTCTCGTGTTTATGTTGTTGAGAAGTGCGTTTGGTTTATGACGTTGGGCTGGGGTGCCTGCTCGTGTTTAGGGATGAAAGAAACGTCGGGGAAATCTTCCGTTGGACTGAACGAGGTCGTATGGATTAATAACTAAACCGATTTACCCCCCTTTGTCAACAGGATTTATTGAACCGCTTGACTTGGGGAATACTTGCGGACGAAGCCAAGTCTTGCCACCAATTGACTATTGACGCGCCACACGCAAGACCTTATAGTCCGCACAGGTGCCATTCGTGTCTGTCGCCACCGGGGCGACCTGGGGCGCCATTACGCTGCCGCGCTCCCGGAGACCACCCTATGGATGCATCATCGGCAGGGCTCGACAATCCTGTCAGTTTTGTCATAGTCGGCGCACTCCTCATCGGCGCTTCGGGCATTCCGGGCCTTTTCCTGCCGAAAGGGACTGCCTGGGGGCAAAAATGCGCCACCCTCGCCGTCGTCCTCGGCTCGCTCCTAGGGCTCACCGGTGCCCTGGCGACGCTCCTCGCCGAACGGACCGTCATCTACACCCTCGCCAGCACCCTCCCCTTCGGACACCTTGAGGCCGGCATCGACCCTCTCTCCGCCTTCTTCCTCCTCCCTGTCTTCATCGTTACCTCCTGCTGCGCTGTGTACGGTATGGGCTACTGGCCAGCCGGCAAGCACCCCCGCACGGCACCGCGGCTAACCTTTTTCTTCGGCATCCTTGCCGCCTCTCTGACCCTCGTCCCCCTGGCAAGGAATGGCGTACTTTTTCTCATCTGCTGGGAGTTGATGGCCCTCTCCGCCTTCTTCGCCCTTGCCACCGAGGACTTTGACCAGGAGGTGCGTGACGCCTCGCTGATCTATCTCGTGGCGACCCATGCCGGCACCCTTGCGCTCTTCGCCTGCTTCTCGCTGCTGGGGACCTCCGGTTCCTTCGCCTTCCCCGCCGCCGCGTCGCTGGACGGACCGGGCCTTTTGGGGGCGGCGATTTTCGGGACTGCCCTCATCGGCTTCGGCCTCAAGGCGGGAATCATGCCGCTCCACATCTGGCTCCCGGGGGCCCACGCCAGCGCGCCGAGCCACGTGTCGGCCCTCATGTCAGGAGTCCTCATCAAGATGGGAATCTACGGTCTTGTCCGCATCCTTTCCTTCTTCGGGGCGGTCCCGGTCTGGTGGGGGATGGTGCTTCTTGCGGTTGGAATCGTGTCGGGGGTCCTCGGGGTCGCCTTCGCCGTGGGCCAGCACGACCTGAAGCGGCTTCTTGCCTACCACAGCATCGAGAACATCGGCATCATCGTCATGGGCCTCGGGGTGGCACTCATCGGCAAGGCAACGGGGCTGCCGGCGCTGGTCGTCCTCGGGCTTGGGGGGGCGCTCCTCCATGTGCTGAACCATGCCCTCTTCAAATCTCTCCTCTTCCTCGGGGCCGGCGCGGTTATTCACGGTGCCGGGACCCGGGAGATCGACCGCCTCGGGGGGCTCGGCCGGCGGATGCCCTGGACCGCGGCCCTCTTTCTCACCGGAGCCGTGGCCATCTGCGGGCTTCCCCCCTTGAACGGCTTCGTGAGCGAACTCCTCGTCTATCTGGGCTTCTTCTCCGGCCTTGTGCAGGGGAGCGGCGCGGCAGTTCCCCTGCTGGGGCTGGCGGCGCCGGCCCTGGCCATGGTGGGGGGAATGGCGGTCCTCTGTTTCGTGAAGGTCTTCGGTACGGTATTTCTGGGGCTCCCCCGGTCGGCCGAGGCGGGCGGGTGCCACGAACCGGGCTGGACCATGCGGGGCCCCATGGTGCTTCTGGCCGTACTCTGTTCCGCTATCGGCCTTGCCCCCGTGGTGCTCCCGCGCCTCCTGGAGCCTGCCCTCTTCGCCTGGAGCCCGCAGCTTCCCTTCGCCGGGGTTCGGCTCGCTGAGGCGGCCCCCCTCGGCTGGGTCACACTGGCTGGATTCGTTCTGCTCCTGGCCATCCTCGGACTCAGCGCCTGGCTCTGGAAACGGGTCCTGGCCTCCCCGCGGGGAACGGCCGGCACCTGGGACTGCGGCTTTGCCCGCCCCACGACCCGGATGCAGTACACCGCTTCCTCCTTTGCGGAGATGTTCGTGAAGCTCTTCGCTGCCGTGCTCCGTCCCCGAGTCCACCCGCCGGAGGTGCGGGACACCTTCCCCGACAAAAGCACCTTCTCGAGCCACGTCCCCGAAGCGGTGCTGGACCTGGTCGTGACACCGCTCCTTGCCGCCACGGACCGGCGGTTCTCCCTGGCCCGCAAGCTCCAGCACGGCCAGCTTCACCTCTATATCCTCTATATTTTCGTGACGCTGGCGGTGCTGCTGGCGTGGACCTACTAGGGACTCTCCGTAATCGCCATGCAGATGCCGGCCGTTGGCTCTCAAGATTCCGCGGGAGCCTGCATCCTGGCGTCGTTTTCGTTTCTCCTGATACTAAAATAGACAAAAAGAGCTTTAATCTCTCCTCCTGCGACTTCGATTTGTGATATAAAGAAAGGGTTTGTTTTTTCACTCCACCCGACAGAGGCTAAACGTGCAGAAAAAAGACAAATCAGACTACATGATCCTCGCAGTCTCCCACGCCCTGGACCTTCTTGAGCAGTTCCACGGAGAAGGGGTAACCGAACTCGGCGTAACGGAACTCGCCAAGCGGCTCAAACTTCACAAAAACAATGTCTTCCGGCTCCTGGCCACCCTTGAGGCCCGGGGCTACGTGGAACAGAACCGGGTAACCGGCAACTACCGGCTCGGGCTCAAGACCCTTGAGATCCGCCAGACCATGATCCGCCAGATGGCGCTCCTCCCCTACGCCAAACCGGTTCTGGAAGAGCTGGTCAGGGAGTGTGACGAGACCGCTTACGTGTCGATCCTCAAGGAAAACCTGAGCGTCTATCTTTATGGCGTCGAGAGCCGCGCCACGGTCCGCGTCATCTCCCGGCTCGGCTCCCGGCTCCCCGCCTACTGCACCGCAGCCGGAAAGGTAATGCTCGCCTCCCTCACCGAGCCGGAGCTTGAGCGCTACCTGGGGCGCATGGAGCTCGCCCCCTACACCCCCAACACCATCATCGACCGCAGCCGGCTCCGGGAACATCTGGCGGAGATCGCAGCCGCCGGCTACGCCATTGACAACGAGGAACTGGAGATTGGCGTCCGGGGGGTGGCTGCCCCCATCCACGACTACCGGGCTGTGGTGGTCGGCGCGGTCATCATCTCCGGGCCGACCATGCGGTTCACCGACGAAAGGATCGCCACGGAGCTGGTACCCATGGCCCAGAAGGCCGCGGAAGCCATCTCGGTGAAACTTGGCTACGCCGGGGCCACGGCCGAGTAGTTTTCCCCCTGGGAGACGCTCTATGGTCAAGGCACTCTTCGTTAGGCGCCGCCAGGGGCACCGGACCATCCCCGGCTGCCCGCCCCACCCCCTCACCATCCTCGAGGGCTTGCGCGGCTCTTCTGGAGGCTGAAAGAGTAAGCCCCTCCACCTCCGGCACAAAAAAACGCGACGGGTAATCCCGCCGCGTTCAATTTCGCTTCTTTTCCAGCTTGTTTCGCCCTACTCCTCCCGCCCCTTCCCCACCTTTCTCTTCACCACCAACTGTGCCGCCATATCCACCATCACGATGGCAGTCACCGCCATAAGCATGATGCCATTGTGCCGAAAATAGCCAAGGCAGTTGAAGAACATGTAGAGGGCCACCACCCCGCCGAGCATGGTCCGCATCCCACGCACCGACAGATCCGCCGTCTCCGGATCGGGGGTGAAACGGCGCATGAGCGCCGGCGCCACGTGGTAGCCGATGGCGGCATCAGCGAGGATAATGACGATGTTGACGATGAAGAGGGGAAGAAGGTAGTGGTCCATGGCGGCTATAGCTTGTTGATGAAGACTTCCCGCGGCTTGCTGGTCCCGTCGGAAGGCCCGACGATCCCCTCCTGCTCCATCCGCTCGATGATTCTGGCGGCGCGGTTGTAGCCGATCCGCAGACGGCGCTGAACCATGGAGATAGAGGCCTGGCGCGTCTCGGCCACCAGGGCCACTGCGTCGTCGTACCGTTCGTCGACCATCTCCTCATCGTCGCCACCGGAACTGCTCTCCTCCTTCATCTCCAGGATCGACTTGTCGTAGACCGGTTTCCCCTGCTTCTTGAGGAAGTCCACCACCCGCTGCACCTCTGCGTCGGAGACGAAGGCCCCGTGGACCCGCTGCATCTTGGCGGTGCCGGGCGGAAGGAAGAGCATGTCGCCGGCCCCCAGGAGCGACTCGGCGCCGTTGGTGTCGAGGATGGTCCGGGAGTCGATCTTGGAGGAGACCTGGAAGGATATCCGGGCCGGGAAGTTGGCCTTGATGAGGCCGGTGATGACGTCCACCGACGGCCTTTGGGTGGCGAGGATCAGGTGGATGCCGGCAGCCCGGGCCATCTGGGCAAGGCGCGCGATGGACTCCTCGATCTCCCGGCCGGCCACCATCATCAGGTCGGCCAGTTCGTCCACGATGACGACGATGTACGGCAGATGACCGTGCTCCAGATCCTCCTGCTTGGCCAGGAACTGCTGGATCGCCTCCTCGTCGTCCGCAGACTCCTCAACCACCTCGTCCAGCACCACCGTCCCCTGGGACTTGAGCTCTTCGATCTCCTTCTCCTCCTTTTCGAGGAGTTGGTTGTAGGAGCCGATGTTCCGCACCCCCTTGTCGGCCATGAGGCGATAGCGGCGCCCCATCTCCTCCACGGCCCACTTGAGGGCCAGGGAGGCCTTTTTGGGGTTCGTCACCACGGGAAGGAGGAGGTGGGGAATCCCCTCGTAGATGGAGAGCTCCAGCATCTTCGGGTCCACCATGATCAGCCGCACGTCCTTGGGGGTAGCGGTGTAGAGAAGCGACAGGATCATGGTGTTGATGGAGACCGACTTGCCCGAGCCGGTGGCGCCGGCCACGAGCAAATGGGGCATCCTGGCCAGGTCGGTTACCGACGGCGCGCCGGCGATGTCCTTCCCCAGGGCCAGGGGGAGTTTCATCTTGCTGCCGTGGAACTCCTCGCCGTTGAAGATCTCCTTGAGGTAGACCGTCTCCCGCTCCCGGTTCGGTATCTCGATCCCCACCACCCCCTTGCCGGGGATGGGTGCCACGATCCGGATCGACATGGACTGGAGCGCCATGGAGAGGTCGTCGGAAAGGGAGGCGATCCGGCTCACCTTGATGCCGGGGCCCGGGGCGAACTCGTACATGGTGATGACCGGGCCGGGGCAGATCTCCACCACCTCGCCGTCGATGCCGAAGTCCTTGAACTTCTTCTCCAGGAGCCGCGCGTTCATGGTGAGGATGTCCCGGTCGAGCCGCTTCTCCGTGGCGGGCGGCGTATCAAGGAGCGACAAGGGGGGAGTGCGGTAATCACCCTCGCTCTTGATGAAGTCGAAGGCCTCCTGGAGCGGAGCGGTCTTGGCCTTCTCCTTCTTATCCTCCCTCTTCTGGACCGGCGGCGACGGGGGAATCGCCACGTGGACCGGCTTGATCTCCGGCGCCTTCTTCTTCTCGGGCTTCTCGCCCGCATCCAGGAGCTGGCGGTTCAGTTCCCGCCGCTCCCGTTGCCGCGCCCAACGCTCCTTCAGGTTTGCAAACCACCAGTCGGCGAACAGGACGAAGGAGAAGCGCGACAGAATCATGGCCGAGGCTGCCAGGAGCGGGAAGATGATAAGGATGGCACCGGTGATGCCGAAGTAGGTCTTGAGGAAGGATGCCGTCTTGTAGCCAACGGCGCCGCCGGTCAGGACCGGCTGTCCCAGAAAGACGGTCTTCTCCAGGTTGAAGGCAAAGAGGGCCGAGAGGGAGACGAGGAGCGTCGCGAAGGCTATCCCCTTGTAGGATTTCCAGCGAAGCTCCTTGAACCGGAGGAGCTTGTAGGAGAGATAGAGGAGCCCGATGGGGATGGCGTAGGAGGCAAGGCCGAAGATCTGGAGGAGGAGATCCGACAGGTCGGCGCCGAGCCTCCCACCGAAGTTATGGAGCTTCCCCTCCGACGAGTAGGTGTTGAAGGACTGGTCGCCGGCATTGAACGACAGCATCGCCACGAGGATGAATACCCCCAGCGCCCCCAGGGCCATTCCCTGGATTTCCTTTTTCAGCTTTTCTTTTTTGTCGATCTGTTCGTCCATTCCTACATTTCCAGAATCAGCGGCAGGATCACCGGCCGCCGCTCGATCGTTTTATTGAAGAACCGCCTCAGAATGCGCCGCACTTCCTGCTTCACCTCGCCCCAGTCCCCCAGGGTTTCGGCGTTCATCCCGGCCAGAAGGTCCTGGACGATCTTTCTGGTCTCGTCCAGGTACTCCTGGCTCTCGTCCTCGAAGACGAAGCCGCGGGAAACGATGTCGGGGCCGTAGAGAAGCTCCCCCGTCTGCTGGTTGATGACGATGATGACCACCACCATCCCGTCCTCGGAGAGATGCTTGCGGTCCTTGAGGACCACCTCCCCCACGTCGCCGACCCCCTTGCCGTCGATGAAGACCCGGCCGCTCTCGACGCTGCCCGCCACCTCGCCCCGGCCGTCGGCAAAACGGATCACTGTGCCGTTTTCCACGACCATGCAGTGTTCCTCCGGGACCCCCACCCGCTGGGCCAGCCGCGCATGCTTCACCAGGTGCCGGTACTCACCGTGGACCGGCACGAAGAATTTCGGCCGCACCAGGTTGAGCATCAACTTCAGCTCCTCCTGGGAGGCGTGGCCCGACACGTGGACCTCCGACACCTTTTCGTGGATGACCTCGGCCCCCCGGCGGTAGAGGTGGTTGATGAGGTCCGAGATGGTTTTTTCGTTCCCGGGGATGAAGCGGGAGGAAAGGATCACCGTGTCCCCCGCCTCAAGCTTGATCTGCTTGTGGTCGTCCATGGCGATGCGGGTCAGGGCGCTCATGGGCTCCCCCTGGGAGCCGGTCGTGATCATGCAGACCTCCTCCTTGGGAAGGCGCGGCATCTCCCGAAGATCGGTAAGGACCCCGTCGGGAATCTGCAGGTACCCCAGCTGCCGGGCGATGGCCACGTTGGCCACCATGGAGCGGCCGTTCAGGAGCACCTTCCGGCCGCAACGGGCCGCGGCGTCCACCGCCTGCTGCACCCGGTGGACGTTGCTGGAGAAGGCGGCCACGATGATCCGCCCCGGACAGCGGGGAAAGATCTCGTCAAAGGCCTCCCCAACCAGCCGTTCCGACAGGGTGTACCCCTCCCGCTCCACGTTGGTGGAGTCGGAGAGAAGCGCCAGAACCCCCTCGGAGCCATAGCGGGCAAAGGTCGCCAAGTCTGTCAGCTCACCGTCCACGGGAGTCTGGTCGATCTTGAAATCCCCCGTGTGGATCACCACCCCCTCGGGGGTACGGATCGCCAGGGCGCAGCCGTCGACGATGGAGTGGGAGACGCGGATGAACTCCACCTTGAAGGGGCCGACCGTCACCGACTCCCGAGGCTTCACCACGTTCAGCTCCACGGAGCCGTCGAGATCGAACTCCTTCAGCTTCTCCCGGACGAAGCCGAGGGTCAGGGCCGTGCCGAAGAGGGGGACCGGGAGTTCCGGGAGTACGAAGGGAAGGGCGCCGATGTGGTCCTCGTGGCCGTGGGTGAGAAAAATCCCCCGCACCCGGTCGGCCCTCTCCCGCAGGTAGGAGATATCGGGGATGACGATGTCGATGCCGAGCATGTGGGGCTCGGGGAACATGAGGCCACAGTCGACCACGATGATGTCATCGCCGTGTTCGTAGACCATCATGTTGAGCCCGATCTCCCCCAGTCCCCCGAGAGGAATGACGCGCAGGCCGCGTGGCTGGTTCTGGTCTGTATCCATGGTCCCTTACCTCGGCGCGGGCGGGGCGTATCCCTGCCGCCTGAGAATATCCGCAATCTTCCGATCGCACCCCTCGATCCACTCCTGGCCCGGCTGCACGAGCCACCGGGCCGCATAGAAGGAGCTCCGCAGCGCCCGGTAGGCAATGAGGGCACGATCCAGGTCGCCGAGGCGCTCGAACTCACCCCCCATCTCCCAGAGGCGTCGGGCCGAAGCATCCACCAGAGAACTCCCCGGGGTGTACATGTGGATGGCCGCCTCGTACCCGGCGATGGCCGCCATGGAATCCCGCGCCGCCAGGGCCGCCTCTCCCCGGTGGAACTGGGTCCGCTGCCGCCACCAGGTGTTTCCCCCGATGAGGACAAGGGCAATTATGGCGATCACCGTCACGTTGGCAATAATGTTCTTGGTCCGTTCGATCACTGGAAAAATCCCGGCACAACGGCAAGCAAGGTTCCCATCAGGGCTGAAACCAGACCTCCGAGAACGGCAAGGGCGGCCAGGATGTCCCACGGCCTTGCCAGCCGGTGGGCCGCAGTCAGTCCCCAGACAACGGCGGCAAGTCCCGCGGCAATGAGCCCCATGGAAAGAATCGGCATCCTAGGCCTCCAGCCCCGCCTGGATGGCGTCCCGCACCTGATCCATGAGGGGCTGCCCTTTCAGTGCCCCGTCGCCGGAGGTGGGAATCAGCGCGCCGAACCGGACGGAAATCTCCGCGCCGCGAACAAGCCTCACGGTGTTGCGCGGATTGACCCCCATGCTGCCGTTGATGGTGAAGGGAACGATCGGCACTCCGGCACGCTCCGCCAGGATGAAGCCCCCCTTCTTGAAGGGGAGGAGGGAGCCGTCGGCGGTCCTGGTTCCCTCGGGGAAAATGACGACGCTGGTCCCGGACATGATCCGCTGCGCCGCGGCGTTGAGACTCCGCAGGGCCTTGCGGCCGTCGCTCCGGTCCACGGGTATGTAGCCGGCCCGCCGCATGGCGGCTCCGAAGAGGGGAATGCGGAAGAGCTCCTCCTTGGCCAGCCAGGAAAACCGGCGCGGGATGGCCCGAGAAAGGACAAGGATGTCGAAGTTCCCCTGGTGGTTTCCCATGAAGATTACCGGCCCCCCCGCCGGCACCAGTTCAGTGCCGCTCACCCGGAGGCGGACCCCGGCCATCATGAGGCCGACACGACTCCAGCCAAGGGCGCACCGGTGGGCGAAGCCACCCTTTGAATCGATGAGCCCGCCGATCATGGCGAGCATGCTGAAAAAGCCGGTGATCGGCACAAAAAAGAGCAGATAAATCAAACCGTTAAGCATTCACGACTCCGGGCGTAAATCCGGTTAACCTTACGACTTTTTGCCGGGTTCGTCAAACCAAATATAGCTTGCCAGAGCCCCCTCAATTCCTATACACTGCAGCGGTTTTCGACATACATCAACGCCCCGAAGGAGGGCTCCCATGGCGAGTCTCAACAAGGTAATGCTCATCGGCAATCTCGGCAAGGACCCGGAGGTCCGCTACACCCCCGGCGGCACGGCGGTGGCCAGCTTCTCCCTCGCCACCAGCGAGAAGTTCAAGAACAAAAACGGCGAGTTCGAAGAGAAGACCGAGTGGCACAACGTGGTCCTTTGGGGTCGCCAGGCTGAAATCGCCGGCGAATACCTGGCCAAGGGGCGGACCGTCTACATCGAGGGGCGGCTCCAGACCCGCAAGTGGCAGGACAAGGAGGGTCGCGACCGCTGGAGCACCGAGGTGGTGGGCGAGCGGATGCAGATGCTTGGCGGCAAGGGTGAGGGGGGCGGTGGACGCTCCGGCGGACGCGGAGGCCAGGAGAGCGGATTCGGCGGCGGGCCGGCCTACGACGAGCCGGCCTTCAACCCCGATGACGACATTCCGTTTTGAGACTCACCTAAAACCATAATGTAATGAAAAGAGATGGAAGCCTTTGAGCTTTCATCTCTTTTTTATATATCAGAGCTTTGACCCGCCATCGGCGTCGAATTTTCCCGCCTACTTCATAACACACTGTTTATATGGCGGATTAAAATGTCATGACGGGTCAGCAGGGCGCCGAAAGGGGCAGGAATTCAAAATTCCTGCCCCTTTCTGTGGATAAGCCATATTTCAGTGTTTGGCCGCTTTCGCTACGCCGTAACCGGTGGTCTGCCGGACAAAGAGCTCTTCGAACATCTCCTCCTCACGTCGGTTGCGGAAGAGAAGGGTAGCAACAATCGTGACCAGAAAGCCGACCGGTACCGACACAATACCCGGATTTTTGAGTGGAAAAAGCGGGGCATCGAGTCCGACCAGCGAGGTACCATTTTTGTTCTGGGCATAATCAACTCTCGCTTTTTCCAGAGCTTTCAGATCCTTTTCGGCCAGCACAGCTCCTTCGGCCTGTTTTTTCTCCATTGCGAGAATGATCTTCTGGGCATCAGCCGCGATTTTTTTCGGATAGGTCATATTTGGCGAGACCATCAGAACTGCGATAGTAACCACCGTGCCGACAACTAAACCGGTGATGATGCCCGCAGAATTGAAGCGCTTCCAGAAGAGGGCAAAGATAAGGACAGGGAAGTTGGCAGAGGCGACAACGGCAAGCGCCAGGCCGACCAACTGGGCAATATTGAGATTCTCGCAGGCAATGCCGAGCACGATTGCAATAGCGCCGACAAAGAAGGAAGCGACCCTGGCCACCTTTATCTGCGTGCCCTGATCGGCTTTGCCGCCTTTGATGACATTGACATAGAGGTCATGGGCGATTGCAGCCGATGAAGCAAGAACGAGCCCCGAGACCACCGCCAGGATGGTGGCAAAGGCGACGGCACAGACAAAGGCCAGCAGCAGGTCACCGGCAAAGGTTCCGGCGCCGCCCCCCACATACTGGGCGATCATGAGCCCCGCCATATTTCCACCCTTATCGAGGGCGGTGATCTGCTGGGGAGTAACATAGAGGGCGGCACCGAACCCAAGGAAAGAAACCATGATCAGGAAGGCGCCAATCAGGAACATGGAGACGACCACGCTCTTTCTCGCTTCCTTGGCGTTGGGAACGGTAAAAAACCGCATCATGACATGAGGCAACCCGGCGGCGCCAAGAATCCAGGCAAGCCCAAGCGATATCTGGTCCAGCGGATTTTTGAAGAACAGCCCCAGTTCCAGGAACCGCTGACCGTAATCGAAACCCGGCTCGGCGCTGGGATGTTTCATGACCCCACGCACGTGGTCCTGAATTGCCTGGCTCGCTGCCACGCTGTCGAAGAAACTGAGCAGGTTGAAGCCGAATTTCCAGAGTATCGCGATGCTCAGGACAAGACCGGTGAACATGAGGAGCGCGGCCTTGATGATCTGCACCCAGGTTGTAGCCTTCATCCCTCCTAGTGCCACATAGACAATGATCAGGGCGCCGACGCCGATGATCGAAGCCTTGTAAGGGATGCCCAACAGTAGTTGCATCAGCTTGCCGGCCCCAACCATCTGCCCGAGCAGGTAGAAGATGGAGACGACAACGGCGGAGAGGGAAGCGACCGCGCGGACTGTCTTTGATGATGAGCGAAAGGCAAGGATATCTCCGAGGGTATACTTGCCGGCATTGCGGCACGGTTCGGCAATGATAAGCAGGATGGTCAAGAAGCTGATAATGATCCCCACCGAGTACATGAAGCCGTCAGGGCCAAAGAGCGACATCAGCCCCGTTATCCCGAGAAAGGTGGCAGCAGACAGGAAATCTCCGGCAATTGCCCACCCGTTCTGCATACCTGAAATACCCCCGCCGGCAGCATAATAATCAGCAGCGGTACTGGTGCTTTTTGACGCCCAGACGACAATCCCTCCCGTTGCGGCGATAATCACCAGGAACATAGAGATGGTGAACCCCCGGTTGGTTTGCATCTTTTTAGGCATGGCGGCCGCTTTGACGGCCGGAGTGCCGGGGTTGTTCTGGGTGGCGAGGAGCGGGGCCGGCGTACCAGCAACCGGGGGCGTCTGTGTCGAAGCCACCGCCCCGGCCTGGGCCGTCGGCTTTGCCGGAGGATCTGCAGCCAGCGCCGATGAACCGAAAATGAGCCCGATCATCAAAGAAAGAAGTATAGTTTTCATTGGAATTTCTCCTCGATAATCAGGTCGACCAGTTCTTTCGTAAGAGGATCAAATTCTTTATTTGATTTGCGGGTGTAGTAGATGGCAATGGCCCACGACAATACAAACTGAAACAGGCAAAACAGATAACCGAAATTCAGCCTGCCGATTATCTTCGTATTAAAGAGTCCAGGTGCAGTAATCGCTCCGATAAGTAACAGAAAATACGAAGTTGCCCCCACAACCCACAATCCGACCAGAAACCGCATTTTTGCCCGGTGCAGCTCCACAAATTTCGGATGACTGGCTATTGCTACCCAATTGATATTCGTTTCTGTCATAGGTCCCCCTTATTCTTTACCATCCACGATTCCGCCGTTAACATCAGTACCCTGCACGGATTAGATCACCTCCACCTCCTCTTCATTTCTCTCAGGGCTTCCACCCTATTTGGATTCGAGGGCCTTTACCAAGCCGCGAATCATGTTGTTGTACGGGGTTGGCATCCCGGCCTGGGCTCCATATTCGATAATCTTGCCGTTAATGAAGTCCACTTCTGTCCTGCGCCCGGCCTCAAGATCCTGCAGCATGGACGGCTTATGGTTCCCGGCGTTCTTGAGGTAATTGATGCAGTAAGGGTAAAAGTCGGAGCCGAGGGAAAATTCGTTGGCCCGGGCCACGGCAACACCTTCCTTGATCAGGGCGTCAACCAAGTCGGAGAGGATCGGATCGATGGTGATCTCGATCATGGTCTTGCGGGTGACAGCGCAGATGGCGTTCATGCACGAGTTCATGACTGACTTGCGCCAGACCATGTCGGTGATCTTGTCGGTGTGCATGGTATCGAGCCCGCACTCGGTAAAGACGTTACAGATGCCGATGGCCGCATCCCGGGACTGCGGGTCAAGTTCCTGGATGAAGTGAGGGCGATGATGGAAGGCAAGCCGGATATGGCAAGGGCTCACCGGGACACAGCCGTAATTGACGACTCCCCGCATGACATGCTTGCGACCGAGATGCTCTGCCAGCACCAGTTCGGTGTCGATGCCGTTCTGCCAGCTGATGACGTGACGCCCCTCGGCGACAAATCCTTCAAGGGCGGAAGCGATCAGGGGCAGAGCGGTGGCCTTGACCGTAACTATAATGACATCCGGCGGATCGTTGATGAGATCGTCCACGCTGGTGGTAACCCTTGCGACCTTGGCCTGCAGGGTATCGACCCCTTCCAGGATTATCCCCCGCTCCAGAGCGGGTTCGAGAAGACTCGGGACCACATCGCAGAGGGTGACATCGTAACCTCCCTTCGCGAGAAAGGCGGCCACGATCGCGCCCACCGGTCCGGCACCGATCACGGCAAATTTTGTTGGTTTGTAGCTGTTTTTTTCCTTCATATCGTGACTCCTTGAGGCTGGTCTGAACCACGGACTACTAACTGGGGCTTTCAAGCATTCCGAAAGACTCCGCATCAAGGATCTTGATGTTGCTGCCTTGCATGATCCCGATTGCCCGATCGTTGTCGCTGAAACGGAAGATCATCACCGCTTTTCCCAACGAGGGGCCTGTGCCGGCAAAGGCATACATGTAGTCCACGTTCAACTGGGCATCCAGAAACAGCTTGAGGACCGTGTTGGACAAGCTGCCAGGGATATCTTCGATCTCCACGGCAACGACATCGTCCACACGCGCAGGAATCTGTTTTTCCATCATCACCTTGCGGGCCTTGGCCACATCGGAGACCAGAATGCGCAGAATGCCGAACCCGGCGGTATCACATATACTGAGCGACCTCAGGTTGATACCCGCCGCACCAAGCGCGTGGGTGGCCTCATAGAGACGGCCGGGGGCATTATCCAGAAAAACGGAAAGCTGTTTCAACTTCATGAGAACCTCCCTCGAAAACTGACTTCGACCTTCCGAACCGGCGGTGCCTCGAAGGTGCGTGCGGCTGGGTGTAAGCCGCCGCACGATGGTCAGGCAGCAGCGGCTCCGCCCCGAAGTGCCTTCAGGTTGACCTCGACTCCCTTATCTTTGGAAAGCGCCTTAACGACCCCTTCAACGACCTGCGCATCTATGGGGAGATTTTTCAGCACCGAGCCGACCATGACCATGTTGACCGCCTTTGCATTGCCGGCCTCTTGCGCGAGAGACAGCGCCTCAATTCCGTGGGCATCGCCGCATATCCCGGATATCTGCTCCTCCACGTCAGAAGGATAGGTCGCCAGCCCGGAGGCAACGGTACTGGGATTGATGGTGCCCTTGTTGTACACCAGCATGGCGCCGGGCTTGAGATAGTGCACATACCTCAGCGCCTCCAGCGGCTCGAAAGAAATCAGGATGTCGGCGCTACCCGGCATGACCACGGGTGAATGAACCTGATCTCCGATCCGCACGAAGGAAATCACGCTCCCTCCCCGCTGGGCCATTCCATGCACCTCATTCTGCTTGACATCCATGCCGCTCGCGAGGGCGCTTTCGGCAAGAACCTTGGAGGCCATCAAGACCCCCTGTCCGCCGACCCCTGCAATAACGATATTGAAAACTTTCATCATTTCCTCCAGTTCTCAGACTTCAGACATTGCGTCGAATTTACAGAGCTGTGCACAAACACCGCAGCCGTTGCAGATGTTGGGGTCGATGCCCACCTTCGGCTTTTCGCCGGATGCGGTCAGCCCCAGTGCCACACAGGAAGCCTTGAGGCAGGCACGGCACCCGGTACATTTATCCTGAGCAACTTTGTACAGAGGCTTTTTCACCCTGTAGCGGAGGATGCAGGGATTTTTGTCCACGAGGACGTAGGGTCCGGGGGTTTCCAGCCCTTTCCTGATGGCCGCCTCGGTTTCCTCGAGGTTATAGGAGTTGATCTCAACGACATTGTGGATCCCGAGCACCTTGACAAGATCCACCATGTTCACCTGCTGGGCCGGCTCACCCTGCAGGACCTGGCCGGAACCGGGGTTTTCCTGCCCTCCGGTCATGCCGGTGGTGCGGTTGTCCATAATGATGACCAGGGCATTGCCTCCGTTATAGGCCATGCTCAAAAGACCGGTGATTCCCGAGTGGAAGAACGTGGAATCGCCGATGACGGCAACCGGTTTTTCTGTTCTGCCGGCAATCTCATTGACCTTGGCCATGCCGTGGGCGGCGCTGATGCTGGCCCCCATGCAGATACAGGTATGCATCGCACTCAAGGGTGGGAGGGCACCCAGAGTATAGCAGCCGATATCGCCTGATACGAAGACCTTCAGCTTACTCAGAATGGAGTACAGTCCGCGGTGAGCACAGCCGGGGCAGAACGTGGGGGGGCGTTGCGGTAGGTTCTCGACGGGAGCCGCGGTCCCAGTCGTTATCGGCGCCCCTGCCGCGGCCCGGATAATGTCGGCGTTCACCTCGCCGCAAAAGGAGATCTTGTCCTTGCCGATATGGACCCCAATCCCCATGGCCCGGATCTGCTCCTCAAAAATGGCGTCCATCTCCTCGACGACCATCAGGCGCTTGACCTTGCCGGCAAACTCCCGGATCTTCTTTTCCGGTAACGGATGGACCAGCCCGAGCTTGAGGATCGAGGCGGTGGGGAACGCCTCCTTCACGTGCTGATAGGAAATGCCGGAGGTGACGATGCCGAGGTCGGTATCCCCCATCTCCAGCCGGTTAAGAGGAGAGGTCTCGGCAAATTCCTGCAGCTTGAGAAGGCGCGCCTCCACCTCCACGTGCTTGATCTTGCCGAAATTGGGGAGCATCACGTACTTCGGTACGTTTTTCACCCACTCTCCAACCTTCGGCTGGATTTTTCCCGTCGGTTCCACGATCCCTTTCGCGTGGGAGATCCTGGTGGTGGTGCGCAGCATTACCGGGGTGTCGAACTGCTCGGAAATCTCGAACCCCGTCCGGACAAAGTCATAGGCCTCCTGGGAATCGGCCGGGTCCAGCATCGGGATTTTGGCAAACTTCGCGTAATTCCTGCTGTCCTGTTCATTCTGGGAAGAGTGCATCCCCGGGTCATCGGCGGCCATCAAAATCAGGCCGGCGTTGACTCCGGTATAGGTCAGGGTCATGAGTGCATCGGCGGCAACGTTCACCCCCACATGCTTCATGGTGGCCAGGGACCTGCCGCCGGCAAGAGATGCGCCGATTGCCGATTCGAGCCCGACCTTTTCATTGGGCGCCCATTCGCAGTACACCTTGCCGAGGCGGGCCACCTCTTCCAGTGTTTCAGTGCTGGGCGTTCCGGGATAGCCGGAGGCGAAGACACCGCCGGAGTCCTCAAAGCTCAGGGCTATTGCTTCGTTGCCGGAAATTATTGTTTTCATAAGTGATATTCCTTCTCGTTCTGGCTGTATGTGCGCGAAGCATCCCGATCGTTATGCAGGCAGGTACTTCAGCTCCTTTGCCTTTTCGGTCAGTTCGTCGCGGAATCGGGGATGGGCCACATTGATCAGCGCCTGGGTGCGATGACGGACACTCTTTGCATACAAGTCCGCTACCCCATACTCAGTCACCAGGTAACGCACATGGTTGCGGCTGGTAACGACCCCAGCGCCGTGTTTCAAGAGCGGGGTGATCTTGCTGACCACGGTTCCGTCCTTCATCGTTGACGTGCTCGGCATGGTGATCACCGCCACGCCTCCTTTTGAGCGGGACGCCCCATAGACGAAGTCCATCTGCCCCCCCACCGCTGAATACATCCTCGGGCCGATGCTGTCGGCGCAGATCTGCCCCGTGAAATCCACTTCGATCGCCGCATTTACCGAAACCATGCGGTCATTCTGCGCGACCACGAACGGATCATTGACGTACTCAGTGCGGTGCAGTTCGATCATGGGATTGTTGTGGGCCCAGTCGTAAAGACGCTTTGTGCCCAGAAGGAAACCGCAGACGATCTTGCCGTGATGGAGTGTCTTGCGGGAGCAGTTGACGACACCCGCCTCCACCAAGTCGATGACTCCGTCAGAGATCAATTCTGAATGGATCCCCAGGTCCTTTTTACTGAACAGGTGCTTGAGCACGGCATCGGGAATGGCGCCGATGCCCAGCTGCATGGTAGCGCCGTCGGGTATGAGGCTGGAAATATGGCCGGCGATCTGTTCGACGATTTCCGGGTCCCCCTCTTCGGCCATGTGTCTTTCGGTAAGTGGCGCATCCACCTCGACGATGTGTGTCATGCGGGAGACGTGAAAGAAGGTATCCCCCAGCGTCCGCGGCATCTTCTTGTTTACCTGGGCAATGACTATCCTGGCGGATTCCGCAGCCGTCATGGTGAGACCCGCTTCGCCCCCCAGGGAGCAAAACCCGTTTTCGTCAGGAAGCGAGACGTTGAGGAGTGCCACGTCAAGGGGCAGATGGCCATTTTTGAACAACAGCGGAAATTCCGAGAGCAGCACGGGGGTGAAATCCGCGCGACCTTCGTTGACTGCCTGGCGGACATTGGGGCTGATGAACATGGTGTTGACCCGCACGTGTCCCTGCATCTCGGGGGAAACGTAGTCCTGCGGACAGATGGTCAGCACCTGGGACACTTCCACGTCATGGAGTTCCGGCGCTCGTTTCACCAGCGCTTCAAGCAGTTGCAGTGGAACGGACGCGTTCCCCGTCAGGTAGAGACGGTCGCCGGAATTGACCGACCGGAGTGCCTCTTCAGCGGTCGTCACTCGTGAATTGTAAATTTCCCGCCAATTCTTGATTTCTTTCCAAATGGTTGCGGCCATGATTAGTTCTCCTTTTCGCGTGAATGAAATCCAAATCCGCCCGTATCAGTTCTCCGAATAGTCGTAGAACCCCTTGCCGGCTTTGCGTCCCACATAGCCGGCCTTGATCATGTTCCGCAGCAGGCCGGGAGGAGCGTAGCGTTCTTCCTTCATGTAGTCGTAGAAGATGTTGCTGACGTGGTAGCCAATATCGACCCCGGCGAAATCCTGGAATTCCAGGGGCCCCATGGGCATGTTGCAACCGAGCTTCATGGCGGTGTCGATGTCCTCGGCCGAGGCCACACCTTCCTCAAGCAACCGGACGGCGTCGATGATGTAGGGAACAAACAGCCGGTTCACGACGAAGCCGGGGGTGTCCTTGCAGGTGATGGCGGTCTTCCCGATTTTTTGGGCCATCTCCAGGGCCAGGTTCTTGGTAGCCTCGGCAGTCTGGAGGGCCGGGATTACCTCCACCAGCTTCATTACCGGCACGGGATTGAAGAAGTGCATGCCGACGAAGTTGGCAGGGCGCTTCACCAGGGCTGCCATTTCGGTAATGGCGATGGAGGAGGTATTGGTTGCGTAGATGGTGTCGTCGCCGCAGACTGCGTCCAGCTTGGCGAACAATTCCTTCTTGACGTTAATATCTTCGAAGACCGCCTCGAACATGAAACGGACGTCCTGCAGGGTACTGACGTCGGTGGAGAAGCTGATCCGGGCCAGGGTCTCCTTCATCTCCTGTTCTGTCATGGCCCCTTTCTTGACGATCCGCTCCAGGCTCTTGGCGATGGTTTTCTCTGCCCGGCTCCAGACCGCTTCGCTTACGTCCACCACGTTGACCCGAAAGCCTGCCATGGCGGCAACCTGGGCGATCCCTGCCCCCATACTGCCGGCACCCGCCATTCCTACCGTCGTGATATCATCGAGTTTCATGATTCGTTCTCCTTTGGTAGTCGTTGTGAGCTCTTATTTGCTCAGAAAGTTTGGCTTCCTTTTTTCTCCAAAAGCGGTGAGCCCTTCCCTGGCGTCGTGGGTCAGGAGGTTCTCCAGACCATATCTGCGCTCCACCGCCAGGGCCTGCTCCATGGGGAGGTCTACCCCCTCATTTACCGCCACCTTGATATAGCCCAGGGCCTTGCCCGCGCCTGAGGCGAGTTTGTGGGCGAATTCCATCACCTCGGCCATGAATGACTCGGCAGGGATGATCCTGTCGATGAGGCCAAGGGCCAGTGCCTCTTCAGGGCCCATCACCTTCCCCCACAGGAGGATATCCTTGGCCCTAGCAATACCGACGAGGCGTGGCAGCCGCTGGGTGCCGCCGGCGCCGGGGACGATGCCGAGGCCGGCCTCGGGCAGGCCGATCAATGCCTTGCCGGCTGCCATGAAGCGGTAGTCACAGGCCATGGCCAGTTCGCATCCACCACCGAGGGCATGGCCGTTAATGGCGGCAATCACTACCTTCTTCATCCGCTCAAGGGTGTTGTTGGCGTCTTGCAACAGCTTCGAGAAAGCCTCCGACTCCGCCTGGTTCATGGCTGCCATTTCCTTGATGTCAGCCCCGGCGATGAACGCCTTTTCCAGCGCGCTGGTGATAACGACCACTGTCACGTCGTCCCTCTGTTCGGCCTCCCTGAAGGCCTTGAACAACTCAAGGCCAAACTCGCTGCTGAGGGGATTCGTCGGCGGCCGATTGAGGCTTATGGTCAGGACCCGCTCTTCCTGCTTCAGTGTGATGTAGTGGTAGCCCATGTGGTTACTCCGTTTGTTGTGGGATTAAATTTTCAGTTCACCTTCAGCACGATAGAGGCGGCGGTGTCACCGGCGGCACAGCCGGAGAAAAGCAGATACCCTCCCCCCTTGATGGCCAGTTCCTCGATCCCCTCGATCATGAGTCGGGCTCCGGTGGCGGCCTGGGGGTGACCGAAGATGAGTGAGGAGCCGTAGTTGTTCATGCCGTCCAGATCCAGTCCCATGACCTTGGCCATGACGATGTCGTTGGCGGCAAAGGGATTGTGGGTTTTGACGGCTCCCAGGTCGCCGGCCCTGATGCCGGCATTCTCAAGGGCCATCTGCGCCGAAGGGGCGACAGCCGCGGCCATGTATGCCTTCTTGGTGCGGGCGAAGCCAAAGGAGACTACCTGGATCTCGATGCCAGGGTCGGCGCTCAGCTCCTTCGCCTTCTCCCGGGTGGTGACGCAGATGCCCGCGTTGCCGTCGGCCGGATGGGTCTGGGCGCCGAAGGTATGCACCCCCTCGGGCAGGACCGGTTTGAGGGCGGCCAGTCCCTCTCTGGTGCTGGTGGTGATCCCTTCATCAGCCTCGAGAAAAACTGACTTCTTCTTGGATAGCTGCACCTCGGCGGGGAACATGTAGCGTTTCTGGAACTCACGGTCATTGGCCAGGGCGTCCAGGTACTGCTCCTGCCGCCGCAGGGTAATGGCGTCGCATTCCTCGCGGGTGACGCCATACTCTTTCGCAACGTTTTCCGCCGTCTGGATCATGGCCCCCCCTGCCCAGGGGTCTTTGCCGAAATTGTCCATGACCCAGTCCTCGGCAATCTGCTGCCCTCCGGGACCGTTCGGATTGGGCCATGTGGCGTGGGGGCCGTTGGAAAGGCGGTCAGCCAGAAGGCACCAGCTGTTATTGAACATTCCGGTTTCTATCCCCATGCCGGCCTGATAGATGGAGAAGGTGGAGGTGGAGCAGGCCTGACTGACCAGGATGCCGGGGGCCCCTTCCGCGCCCATCAGGGCCGCGGCCCATGGGCCGCTGTAGAACCACTGTTTCTGGTAGACGGTGCTGCCGACCAGGACATATTCGATGGTTCTGGGATCCCACCCCTTGCTCGCGAAGAAACGCTTCGATGTGGCAGCGCCAAGGACGATGGCGTTTTCATTGGCCAGGGCCCCCTGCCATTTGGCGAAGGGGGTGCTGTAGTAGCCGCGGTAGGGGATATACGCCTTTTCCAACATTGTAGTTCCTCCTTTGGTGGGTCTTGTTAAGGCCGGTTGCCGATTCAGATCCGGATTCTGCCATCCACGGCGTAGACACCTTTTTCGAAGGCCATGACCGGGTTCATGTCCATCTCCTGTATCATCGGCAAGTCATTAAGCAGTTGGGAGACACGCTGGATGAGGTTGATGACGGCACCCCGGTCAATCCCCTTCTCGCCACGCACGCCGTCCAGGAGGGCCGCGGTCTTTATGGAGGAAAGCATTTCCCCCGCCTCCACCCTGGTGACCGGCGCGATCTTGAAGGACACGTCCTTAAGCACTTCCACATAGATGCCCCCCAGACCGAACATTACCAGGTGCCCCAGCCCCCGCTCTGCAGTGGCGCCGATGATCAGTTCGCGTCCGCCGGGAAGGAATTTCTGGACGAAATATCGCAGCTTGCCGAAACTGCCCAGGCGGCTCTCCATGTCATCGACCGCTGCGTTCACGGCAGCGGCATCCTTGAGATTAACGGCAACACCGCCCATATCGCTCTTGTGATCGATTTCCTCGCAGTCGACCTTGACCACCACCGGGTAGCCGATCGCTTCTGCGGCTGCGACAGCTTCGGCGGCGTTTGCCACTACCCGCCAGCGTGCTACGGGAATGCCGTAGGCGTCGAAGATGGTGTAGACGTCGGTGGCGGAAAGGACACTGCGGCCTTCCTGCCGGGCCTGCTCAATGATCGATCGTGCCTTTGCGGCATCGACATCGGTGAAGGTCTCAGGCAGGCCGATGTCACGGCGCTTCAGGGAGCCATACTTGACGAGAGCGCCCAGAGCCTTGGCGGCGTCGCTGGGGTTGGCATAAATGGGTACGCCGCCTTGTTTGAGAATATCCCTGGTGATCTGGAACCGCCCCTGGCTCAGGTCGGTCATGAAGTTGCAGACGATGGGCTTCTTCGCCAACCTGTTGACCTCAACAATCTGGCGGGCGACCTCGTGGGTGTCGGTGAAGGGGGCTGTGACGAAATTGATGAAGATGCTGTCGACCCCATCCTCGTCAAGGAGCACATCCAGGGCGCCGCGGAACTGGGAGCCGCCGGCCGTGGCCACGACATCAATGGGGTTTTCCAGGGCTGCTTCGGGAAGCTGACTCTCCTTCAGCTTCTCGATGGTCTTTTCCCCAAGCTTCGGCACCTCCAGCCCGCAGGAGACGAGGACGTCGGTGGCGATGACGGCCGGCCCGCCGGTGTTGGTGATGATGCCGACGTGGTTCCCTTTGGGGATCGGCTGGGTGGCGAATGCCATGGCTGCCCGGGCCATTTCCCCCTCATCGGTGAAGGAAAGGATGCCGGTCTTCTCGAAGATGAGTTCAGTGGCAATGTCCACCCCGGCCAGGGAACCGGTGTGGGAGGAAGCCGCCTTGGCCCCCTGTTCGGTGCGGCCGGCCTTCATGGCCAGGATCGGTTTCTTTGCCGTAACCTCCCGGGCGGCTTCGAGAAATTCACCGGGGTTGGAGAAACCCTCGGTGTAGAGGATCACCGCTTTGGTTCCCTCATCCTCGCCATAGTAGCGGACGATTTCGGGGATGGAGATATCGCAGGCATTGCCGTTGGAGGCATAGAGCCGCTGGCCTACGCCGAGATCCGCCAGGGCCTGCATGATAAGGGCGCCAACTCCGCCGCTCAGGGCCACCACCGACACATAGCCGGGATCCGGGTAGGTGAAGGTGAAGTTGCAGTAGGCCTTCAGTTCAGGATCTGAATTGATGATTCCCTGGCAGTTGGGGCCAAAGACCCTCACGCCGAACTCTTTGCCCCGGCGCAGAAAATCTTCCTGGAGCCGCGCCCCCTCCTCGCCGAGCTCGCTGAAGCCGGCAGAGTTGATGATGACGGCCTTGATCCCCTTTTTCCCGCAATCCTCGATGGTCTGCGGCACGAACTTGCTCGGGATGATAACGTGGGCCAGGTCTACCTGATCGGGTATCTCCTCCAGTGTTTTGTATGCCTTGATGCCGCACACCTCAGGAGCGCTGGGATTCAGAGGGTAGATCTTTCCCTTATACCCATACTTCTGCAGATTGCGGATAATGACGTTGCCGATGGAGAGTTCTTTGGTGGAAGCGCCGACTATGGCGACGGCTCTGGGTTTGAAAAGTGAATCCAACATGGCTATCTTCCCTCCTCAAGCTGTTCGATAAAGGCTTCTACGTTGGTTTTGGTCTGCTCGTCGGAAACGCAGCGCATGTCATTGAGATCGCCGGAGATGACCAGATGGGGGATGCCCGTCTCCGTCTCTAGTCGCTGGGGCATGCCATAACGGCTGTTTGAGTTGCAGGGACAGGTTTTGGCATCATGGTAAATGATTCCGTCAATACGGAATTTCTGCAGCATCTCCCGGATGTATCTCTCCTTGAAGAGGTCGGAGCGGACAATGAAGAGTTCAAGGTAGGCCTTGGCCATGCTGCGCAAGGGATCGCTTTCGTCAAAGGAAGGAAATATCCAGCTGCTGCAGTAGGTGGAGGCGACCACGTTTGCCCCGAGACCGGAAAAAAGCTCCGAATGCTGCCGCAGACGCCCCCAAACCGGCATGCCGTCCCAGTAGATGCGATAGCCTTCCCCTTCCACTGCCCCCACCCCTGCTGAGACCCTCTGTTGCAGTTCGGCCAACAGGAACCTGTAATAGTCCACGGCTTCCCGTGTTCCCCGGAGGACCACGGCCGGTCCCATATGGATCGTGCCGTCAAAGAAGGTCAGGGGCGCTGGAGCTGCCACGGCCATCTCCAGAACCTGCTTCCACAGTTCGGTGCACTCACGGGAGAGCGCCACCACCTCCTTCAGCCTGTCCATGTCAAGCCTGCTGCCGGAGATCTCCTCCAGTGTCGGGATCAGGGCTTCCATCTGCCGCATCACATCCTGGATATGGGCATCACTGACGACGTTAATGTTCTTTGGCGAGGTTATGCCGATGCAGGGGATCCCCAGCTGCCTGGAGTACCACGCAAACCAGTCCTGCACGTCGCGGCACTGGTTGGTGTTGTAGACGAGGACATCGGGTCTGGGGACGGATTCTATGCCCGGATAGGCCTTTGACAGGGGGGTGAACCCTTTCAGGTATGCGCCGATATCGGATGTCAGGTATGAGCAGATCTCGGGCGAGTAGCCGATGGCGTTAGCCTCCGGAATGAGATCGGTTGAAAGTCTCGTCGCGCCGAGCATGGCGGCATGATTTTCGGGGAAATGCACGGCGAAACCCATGGCCCTCAGGAGTTCCGCCGGCCCCACGCTGGTGCACCAGGCAACCTTCTGTTTGCCGGTGGCGGCCGCCTCGTTCAGACCGAAAAAATAGTCGGCCATGATCTTGTTCATCAGGTCGGTTGCCTCGATTTTCTTTCTCGCCGGCTTGATTTCATCTTTCATCGATCTCTCCTTGGCAATCACCGGGGGGCCTACTGCTCCAAACATGCGCCTTTAGTCTTTACCTTCTCCTGCACGGGCGTAGAGGGCTGCGCCGATGGCGCCTGTCAGTTGGGGGAACTCCGGAAGCATGACCGGACGTCCGATCATCTCTTCCGTCATCTGGACTATATAGGGGTTGTGGGCCACCACGCCGCCGGTCATGACGACCCGGTCTGTGATGGAATCCATCTCCAAGACCCTTTTGATCACCGAGTAGAAGATGCCCTTGACGATGTCGCTTACCTTTTTGCCGTGCCGGATACTCTCAAGTACTTCCGTGCCGGAAAAAACCGTGCAGAAACTGCCAAGTTTGACCATCTCATGAGACTGGCGGGCCAGATCGTTCATCCCTTCCAGGGGAAGGTCGAGACGGCCGGCCATCTCTTCGAGAAAGGCGCCGGTGCCGGCGGCGCACTTGCGGTTCATCTTGAAGCTGCTGCGCCTGCCGGAACTGTCCAGCTTGATGATCTTGTTGTCCTGACCACCAATGTCGATAATGGAGAGCTCACCGGAAAAGTTATGGCGGCATCCCCTGGCCAGGCAGCCGATTTCGGTCTTGCTCGTTTCGGTGACAAAAGGGACATTGGCTCTCCCGTAGCCGGTGGAAACGGCTCGCGCCACGTGGGACCGAGTTGTCCCGGCCATCTCCAGGGATATGTCGAGACAGGTGGCGGCAGTCACTGAAAAGTCTGTTCCGGACTTTTTGACCGCATGACCTATCAAATTGCCGTAACTATCAATGACAGCGACCTTTGTTCTTGATGCTCCTATGTCCAGGCCGACAAAAACAGAGTTAGTCATTCGTTGATGCTCCTATGGAGGCAAGGCGTGAGCAGCGCTGCTGACCCTTGTCCTAATATAAAATATTGTTTTGCAGCTAACGTGCCCTTTCAATATCTCCTCGCGAAATCATCGTATATTATCAATTTTAGTAGGTAATTTATTACATTAAAGCAAATACATTGTTTTAAATAACAAAACAGCCGACGATATTTCGTCGGCTGTTACGCAGAAACTCCTATTACAAGACAAGGCAAATGGGGGAAAAGGGCTGAAATTACAGAATCAAGAAATCGTTCAAAGGATTTGATGGGTGAGGAATTGAAAAGAGGCGATATTTCGTCGAAGAGGCGATATTTCGTCGGCAGATGACACAACAAAAGGCAGGGACACCCTGCTTTTTCTGCTGATTACGTGGATTCGAATAAAGGATGCTTTCTCTTGATTCCCAACTTCTTCATCTTTGAATTTAGCGTTGTCGGTTTCAGCCCGAGGATTTCAGCTGCACCGTTCCTGCCACGGATGCGCCAGCCGGTTTTTTCCAGGACAGAGTTAATGTGCATCCGCTCCACCTCCTCAATAGTCATGGGTTCGCTGGCGGCCATGGCGGAACCATCCTGAATATCCACCACCAGCGTGGTACCGTTATTCAGAATCATGGCCCTTTCCACCAGATTTCTCAATTCTCGTATGTTCCCTGGCCAGCGATAACGCTCCATGGCCTCCATGTTCTTCTTGGGAATGCGCTCGACAACTTTGCCGAAGACTTTACTGAACTCCTCGACCATTGCCCATACGAGCAGCGGGATATCCTCCCGCCGTTCACGCAATGGCGGGACTGAAACGGGGAACACATTGAGCCGGTAGTAGAGATCTTCGCGAAAACCGCCGTCTTTGACGGCCTGGGCAAGACTCTTGTTGGTTGCGGCAACAACCCTCACATCTACCTTGATCGGCTTTGGATTGCCCAACCGCTCGAACTGGCCTTCCTGGATGACCCGCAGCAGTTTGGACTGGAGCTCCAAGGGCAATTCCCCGATTTCATCAAGGAAAATGGTCGAACCGTTGGCAGCCTCGAATCGACCGATCTGGGTGGATACCGCGCCTGTATAGGCCCCTTTTTCATGACCGAACAGTTCGGCCTCGATAAGTGCCGCGGGCAATGCGGCACAATTCACCTTGATCATGGCCCGCGCCTTGCGGGCACTGGCATTATGGATGGCCCGGGCTATCAGTTCCTTGCCGGTACCGGTTTCACCAAGGATAAGCACCGTCGAATCGGTAGCCGCCACCTGTTTTATCTGGAGAAGGACATTCCTGATGGCCACGGATTTGCCGATAATCTCCTCATGCTTGTATTCAACATCGATCTGATCGCGAAGGTAGACATTTTCCGCTTCCAGCCGGTCCTTTAACTGCTGTATCTCCGACAGGGCGTTCTGAATTTTCTGATCGGCCCGTTTCCGTTCCAAGGCATTGGAAAAAATCTCCCATAACAGGCGGAGTCTCTGGGTGAGTTCATCGGGCCACTCCCTTTTTACCCGGTAAGAAACAAAGGTAATGGCGCCGACGATGGTGCCGCCGATGCTGGCCGGAATAAACATGATAGATTTTATGCCCCCCTGATCTTTGCAGTATTGTTTTTCTCTCCAAAATCTGTCGGGCAATTCATCGACATCAGAAACCCGGAAAATTTCTCCATTCAGAATCATGCTGATCCAGTCCGGTATCAGCTCGGCAATGACGGGTGGCGGCGGCTTGATGCCTGGCTTGGCGAAAGAATGGGTAATATGCAGAGAACTGCGATCGGTCGACAGATGCCAGATGCTGCTTCGCTCGAAACCCAGAAACTCGACGACATCCCGCAGACCCCTTTCAATCTTCCGGTCCACTTCACTAACTGGCAAATTAATGAACGCCGAGGAGAGATTGGAAAGGAAGGCCTCCACCTGTATGCGTTCTGCCTGAACACTTTCTTTTAACTTTTGAGCTGTTACATCCTGTACCACCAGCCCACAGCGCGTGACGGTTCCATCGTTATCCCTTAGTGGATACGAGCAAATTACCCAGATTCGCTCCTGGAACGATTTGTCCGGAAGCGGCTTGGGCACAACAATTTCGAGGTCGACAAAGGAACAATCCTCGGCGATGGTGCGGGACAGTACCGGCTCTATAGCCGAAGCAACCAGGAGGTCCACCTCTCCGAGGGTTTTGCCGATGTGGTCCTGCGCTGACAGATCGACAATGGTTGCCATTTGATTGTTGAAATATATAAAGCGTAGGTCGCGATCAATTATCGATATCCCAAACTGGGCCTGTTCGAACAGCTGTTCCAGGTTGCTGAATTTCCCCAGGAAGAAATCCGTATTGCTTGACGCTGGCTTGTTGGTTAACCCCATAGTGTCTCCACGCATATATAAGCTATTGCCTGTCGCTGCATTAGGCACCGACGGAGTATCGTCGAGTGCTTTTGCTTCTAAAACGATGTAACTTGTTTTTGCCAACGTCATTTCTTGTATATTCGGCATGTTATCGAACTCATTAAATATTATGCTTCAACAGACATATTCAACGCAAGATATTGTTTTGTATTTTAAGTAACAACTATAGAGGGGTAGAGAGAACTACCGGTCGCACAGAACCGAAACCCAGCTACGCTCCTGACATCACAATTTTCACGGAAGCAATTCTCGGAGGGTCTCCCAGGGGTCACCGATAGTGGTCAAATTTCCGCGCCGATTCAGACGTAAGAAAGCCGCAATTCCGGGGAACTGCGGCTTTCTTGCGTTTTAATGGTATTTCAGGGCTATTCGGCGACCATTGCCCCGAAATCCTTCTCAACCTGCCGGGGATCCTTTTCAAGCATGCCATGGACATGCTGCGACATGGGATCGGGAAAAATGTACTCATCCCCCTTCCCCACCCCTGCCAGGATGGCGGCGGCAACCTGATCCGGCGTTGCCTTGGGCATTTGCTGACCCGCCGTCATTTTTGTATCCACCGGACCGGGATAAACGCCGATCACCCGGATGCCCCGGGGAGCCAGTTCGGCACGCAAACCCTGGATCAGGGAGTGCACCGCAGCCTTTGATGCACAATAGGTCCCGTTGATCGGGAGGTTGACCAGACCGATGACGGAACAGACGTTCACGATCGCCCCGCTCCTCCGGGAGGCGAGCACCGGCGCGAACGCCCGGCACATGGCCAGGGTGCCGAAGTAGTTGATTTCCATCTCCTGGCGGGCGTTCTCCATGGCGGCCGGCCCCATGAACCCCATGCACCGGTTGACGCCGGCGTTATTGATGACCAGGTCCGCATCCCGGCACTGCTCCGCCGCCCCTGCAACGCTGGCAGCATGGGTCACGTCCAGCCGGAGGGGGACAACCCTGTCGTCCCCACTATGGGACAATTCCGCGACTGCGGCAGTGCTCCGCCCAGCGGCGTAGACCTTTGCAACCCCCTTGTCAAGCAGCGCCTTGACCAAGGCCCCGCCGATACCGCCGTTGGCACCGGTCACTAAAACTGTTTTTCCCTTGAGATCCATAACGACTCCTTTCTATGATGCCGCAGACTTACGGTGAATACTCCCCTCCAGGGGCATCCCCTTCTGTCAGGGCAACCAGCTTATGTTTTTCAGCGGAACTCCTTCCTTGTAGTAGAGGGATGGGCGAGAATCTCAGATAAGGCATCGAGCCCCCCTGCTGCCCCAGCATCGTGCACTCCCGCGGGAGAGATCCGGCGCATCGGCATCCGCCCGGTCGGAAGCACCGCCGATCTCCCCATCCTGTCCCAGAACCGCGTAAAGGGCAATTGAGGCGTTTTCCAGTGCCGTTGAGACGCTCTGCGGCCGCCTGGCAGAATCGGACAGGGCACGCAAGGTGTCGCGGATGATGCCGACGGCCGGCGACGGGCGACTGTTTTCCCGAGCCTCTTGCAGTCGCTCTATACATCTGCCGATGGCTAGGGCTGCAAGTCCCCCCTCAACCAAGGCGAGGTGATCGGTATGATATCTCGTTGCCATGGCAACCAGGCGGATCACCCGGTGGTGCATCCGCGCCCGTGATCTTTCCTTCGCCACCGGAGAATCCGCCGCGGCAAGGAGTTGCATATCATTCGCGATGGCTGCCAACAGGGAACGCAGACGGATTCCGGGATTGATCGGTATCAGGTACCGGTAGGCAATCCAGGCGCTGCCAACTCCCATAACCATTGCAACCGCCCCAAGGGCGAGGTCGGCAGGGACGACGGCGATCGGCACTCCAGGCTGGGTGACAAAAATGAAAAAGAGCGTGGCGTCGGTGGCGGGAATGGCCGTTCGCCGGTACGACATGGCAAGGACGCCGCACAAGACGAAGGGAGCAACGGTGACCCCCATGACCAACGGATCGGTTACCCCCGAAAGCATCACGATCCGGCAGAAAACAGCGGTGGCCGACCCAATTGCCGCGCCGCAGAAAATCTGTCCGACAAAGAGTGCGGGATGTTCTTTGGTGGAAAAGATGCTGATCATGATGGATATGGCCATCAGCATCAGGGGGCCCTTTGTCCACCCGGTCAGCGACCAGGTAACGCCCACCACACCAATGGTCCCGAAGGCGCGAAGGGCCGCCCGGCGCGCTTCCTGCCAATCCCGGTGGCGGAGGAACAGGTTCGAGGGCTGCGTGTCGGGGGGGTCGGCCATGGTGTCGTAGCCATCCAGTACGAGCCGAAGCGAGGTGACGATTTCGGTCAGGGACTCGCCCAGCAAGGGGAGATGCGCCTTTGCCTCGGCCGCTGTCGCCGCCATTTCGGAGGTGCAGTTCACCCTCGATGAGTTCTCCAGCTTGTCGGCGACCTCTTCCAGGTGCCGGGCGAGGAGATCCCGCCAGTAGCCGTGGCGGTGGTCGTTATCATTGTGCCGGGCAAGCTGTTCCCCAGCCAGCCGTCCGACGGCCAGCAGGGAGAGGAGTGACGTGATAAGGCTTCGCGCGTGACGTTTTTGCCTTTTTAACCGCAACGACCCCGCCCCGACCACATCCAGCACGCTTTCAATCTCCGCAATCTCGATCAGGATATCCTGCTCCCGGCGAACCAGGGTTCCCCCCCGTCCCTGACGCAGCAGCAGCGCCAGCCACGCGACGCTATCCGCTGCAACACGGCGCAGGCGGTTTTCAAGCTCATCGCGGGACTGGCGGGGGGTGAAGAGGGCAGTCACTGCCGTTGCCACGACAATCCCGACAACGATGCAGGCGATCCTTCCGAAAGCGATGCTGTAGACGTGGAGCGGGTTCTGGTGGCCGCTCAATGCCACGACGGCACAGGTACATGCAGCCATCAGGAAGGCGTAGGAGCGAAGACCGTACAGCAGATTACCGATGCCTACGCACGCCGCGATCCAGAGGGAAAGGGCGATGGTGAGCGCCATGGGCGAATCGGCATACAGAATCAGCAGCAGCCCCGCCACGGAGCCGATGGCCGTTCCGATCAGGCGATAAAAGCTCTTCTCGAACAGGAGACCGCGCGTTGGCTGAATCACGATGAGCGCCGTCATTGCCGCCCAGTAGGGGTTCTCCAGTTTAAGGAAAACGGCGGCCGCCAGCGCCGCGAGGGCGGCTGCCGCGCCCCGGCCGGCAATGACCAGATGCGGCCAGTGGTGGGCGATGAATCGTCGGATGGAGTTATGCATTACCGCTTTCCCCTCCGCCGTGCATCGCTCACGGTTGACTCCAGCCGCTCGATGAATTCCGCCACCCGGGCAATTTCACCATCGCTGAAGGGACTGAGCAGCTCGTTTTCAAGAGACACCACCGTTTTCCGGATCCGGGCCACGATTTCGCGCCCCTCGGGAGTCAGGCGGAGCAGTTTCGCCCGACGGTCCGTGACGTCTTCCGACCGCTCCATGAGCCCCTTGGCAACAAGGGTGTCGAGGAGGCGGACAAGGGAGGGACCCTCGATGCCGACGGACGCCGCCAGGTCCTTCTGGCGGGTCCCGTCACCGAGGAGATTGAGGTGCAGAAGAGGCCGCCAGGTGGCATCGGTCAGCCCGGCAGACTGGAACTCGGTATCCAGGACCTGGCGCCAGTGCCGCGTCAGGAGCCCGAGTCGGTAAAAGAGGTTGCCGCGGTCGATTCTCGAATCATGTCTGTTCATATAATATAAATAGCACGCTATTTATTTGCTCGCAATCTATTTATATCCCATAGACTCTGCGCTCCTTGGCCGCCCCCTCCATGCTCCGTTCCGGGGACGCCCCATGGAAAAAGCGCTTGCAAATGGCCGGAGGGAAAAGCATAGTTCCCGGTTAGAAGCAGACTTCGAGGAAAGGAGCGCCAACCATGAAAATCCGCAAGAAGATTCTCGATTTCGAGTACGAAGAGGTTCTCGATGCCCGGACCCGTGAGCTGATCCGGGTTGGCTGCGCCGTGGCGGTGGGGTGCCCCACCTGACTGAAGAAGCACTTCGCGGGCGCGAAGGAAGCGGGTGCTACGGACGCCGAACTGAAGGAAGCCCTGGCCTACGGGATCATCGCCCCGTCGGGGCGGGCAAAAAATTTCGTGATGAATCTGGCCGGGGACTTGGAACTCGGCGACTGACGAGGAGGCATAAGAAAACGGGATGACGGGAAGAGGGTTTACGGCACGACACTTCAGGGAACGGAAAAAACGCATCTCCATCCGCCGCAACGTCATGAACCTGTCGCTCCCGGTCCTCCTCTCGTCGCTCTTCCAGCGGCTCGTGGCCATCGTCGACATCTTCCTCGTGGGGGGGCTCGGCGCAGCGGCCATTGCGGCCACGGGACTCGGCCAGCTCCTCGTCTTTGTCACGATGACGGTCTTCTGGGGGCTCGCCACCGGCACGACGGTGGTGATCGCCCACCTCTGGGGAGCGGGACAGCGCCATGAGGCCCGCCGGGCCGCCTTTGCCGCCTGCCTCGCCTGCGCCGCCATGACCGCGGCGGCATCAACCCTCGGCTGGGCCTTCGGCGGCGACCTGGCAGCATTCCTCGGGGCCAGGGACGACGTGCTCCACCTGGCCTCCGGCTATACCCGGCTGGTCTTTCTCTACCTGGCCTTCACCACGGGCCTCAACATCCTCTCGGCCATCATGCACGGCAACGGCGACACCCGGACCCCCATGACGGCCATCCTCCTCGTGAATGTCCTCCACGTGCTCATGGCCTGGCCCCTCATCTACGGCAAGCTCGGCTTCCCTGCCCTGGGGGTGACCGGCGCAGCCATCGCCATCAATGCCTCCGAGGCCATCGGCTTTTTCTACTTGTTGATCCAGGCCCTGAGGCTGCGCTACATCCGGATCGGATGGCCCGACAGGGGGCTCTTCGGCCGCATCTGGCGGATGGGGTGGCCCGTGGCCCTGGAGCGGATCGCCCAGCAGGGGGGGCAACTCTTCTACTCCAAATTCATCATCGGCTACGGCACCGCCGCCTACGCGGCCCACCAGATCGGGCTCTCCATCGAGTCCCTCTCCTTCATGCCGGGGGCCGGCATGGGGATCGCTGCGGCCACCCTCATGGGGCAGGCCCTCGGGGCAAAAAAATACCGCCGGGCGCGGATCAGTCACCGTGAGGCGCTGCGTCTGGCGGTCTTCGTCATGGGGACCATGGCGGTGGTCTTCCTGACGCTGCCGGGGCCGCTCATGGGGCTCTTCACCCGCGACCCGGCGGTCATCGAAAAGGGGATCGTCTTTCTGCGGCTCGTGGCCTTTGCCCAGGTCCCCCTGGCCCTCTCCTTCGTCTACGCCGGAAGTCTGCGCGGCACCGGTGACACTTTCTACGTCTTCCTGGTCACCCTCGGCGTCATGTGGGGGGTGCGTGTCTTTCTCTCCTGGGCCGCCGCCGACTGGCTCCACCTCTCCCTCTATGCCGTCTGGGGGGTCTTCGTCATCGACTGGTACGTGCGGGCCGCCGCCTTCTGGTGGCGCTACCGGCAGCGGGACCTCCACGCGGTCATCATCTAACTGAAACGGTCAAGTTTTCGCAATGTCAAGGAAGGCGAGCATCTGCGCGGAGACGCACTGCATGTGCGTCGCACAAGCAGACGCGGAGCCTGACGCCGAGATTGCGAAAAATCGACCGTTTCTTCTATTTCTGAACCCATCGGCCGTTGGCCAGCTGCATCCACCACCCCGGCTTCGCCGCCTCCCGCTTGGCATCGGCGTAGGTGGCAGCCGCCTTGGGGAGCACCTGGCCGATGGCCGCCTTTGATTCGGGCTGCTTGTTGAGCGTGAGGATCGCCTTTGCCATGGCGGTGATGACGATCTTCCGGTTCCCGTTCTCCGCCTTGACCAGGGCCTCGTCCTGGGGGGTGGCCTTCCCCTTGTCGTGGACCGACACGAGCCCCTGGTTGGTTTCCCCCACCACGCCCCGGTCCCGCAGGGCATCGAGCTGTGGCAAGCGCGCCTTCATCTCGTCGTAGGCCGTGAGCACCTCGGGCATGCTGGAGATCTCAATGGCCAGCTGGTCCGCATAGTTCTCGGCGGCAAAGGCCTCGCCAACCAGGGCAAAGGAGGGGAGCCTCTCGAAGAGCCTGCTCTGGGGACCGGCGTCCGGCGCGGGTTTCTGCTCGGCCGGCTTCCCGTCAGAGGCCGGCTTCTCCTCGCCCTGCTGGAGGAGCATATCGTCAAGGGACTTGTAGGCCTCCTTCACCGCCTTCTCGGGAAAGTAGACGTTGACGGTGATAATGGCGCAGGCGGCGAGCATTCCGCACAGACCGGCGATCAGGGCTTTCATGATCGTACGTTTCATGGATTCCTCCTCGTTTCGCATAGTTGTCCAGGTACTATACCACATCGGCCCCGGGATGTAAGGTCAGAGCTCTCAGTCACGCCACTGGAAGTCAGTCTGGATGGGGGGTTCCGCCGCCGGCCCCTCTTCGCCCTGCGAGGTCGTTTTCCCCCGAGTCGCTGCCTCCTTGATGGCGGTGAACAGGTGTTCAAGGGCAATCCGGTTCTGGACCGGCGCCACGGAAACGCTCAGGTCCCGGACACCCAACAGATTGGTGTGGGAGATGTCGAGGGTGGTGAAGGTGAGGTAGCCGTCCTCCAGGTAGGCACTCACCTCACCGCGATCGAAGGGGCGGTCGCCGCGGAAGAAAAAGCCCCGCAGCTTCTTGCCGGCAAGCCGCTGGAGAAACTCCTTGGAGAGGAGCATCTTCTCACCCTTGGTATCCCGCGCCCAGAGTTCGGTGAAACCGTCGAGCCCCCCTATCCCCTTCCCCGCGCCATAGAGACTCACGACCCCGTCCAGCCGGCCGGAGACATATCCCTTGATCTGGGGGAAGGCATCGCAGAGGCGCTTCATGCTCAGGTCGTACACCAGGATATCACCTCCGTAGACAATCCCCCCCTTCACAGCCACAAACCCCCTGCCGAGCACCTCCCCCCCGGAGAGCCCCGACCGAAGGGACGTCAACTCCATGACGCCGTTGTCGCCCCGCAGGAACGCCGTCGTCTCTCCCAGTTCCAGGGGACCGAAACGGACCTTGCCAACCGTGAGGGTCCGGTTCCCCGCCGGCGTCTGCCGGAACCGCTTCAGGAGCAGCGGGAAGTTCTCCTTCGTGAAACTCACCTCTTCCCGGGGTCGCCGGTACGGGTCGGGAGAGGAGTCAAAGGAGAGGGGAACGGTGCCCCGCATTTCGCCCACCAGAAATTTCTGGGAGGGGACATCGATACTCACCCCGTCGAGGGTCAGGGTGCCGTCAACTCCTCCCTCCTTCCCCTTCAGGACGGCGGTCCCCTCGGCGGCCACGCTCCCCGTCACGGTCGCTTCCTGAATGAACCGGGGAAGGGCATTCACCACCGGGTCGATGAGGCGGTCGAGAGGGGTTGTGGGGAGCGTGAAGGCAAGGTGCCCGGCCCGCTGGGGCGAAAAGGCCCGGGCCACCTCTCCCCGCAGCCGGAAGAGGGCGCCCTCTCCCATGGTGGCGACTCCCTCCTGCAGCACGACCCGCTCACCCTCCACCCGTCCGGCAAGCCGTGCGCCTCCCCCGGCGAGAAGGCGCTTTCCCCCCTCTCCCGCCAGGGCGACGCCGTCGGCACGCATCTCGACCCGGGCCGATAGCCCTCCGGCGCGGGCGAAGGAACCGGAGGCGGTGCCGGAGAAGAGGCCATCTGCCGGGATGACCGGAGGCTTTCCCGGAAGGAGTCCGGCCATGGCCGCAAGCTTTCCCTCCCGGAGCCCCAGGGAAAAGGTGGCGCCGGTTGCGGGAGCGCGGGGATCAAAGGCAACGCGGCCGCTCAGGGTTCCGTCGAAGAGCTTTCCCCCCAGCTCCGCTCCCCCTTGGGACCGCGACAGGGCTATCCTGAGCGACGGCGTCCCCGCCGCAATCCCCCGGATGACGAACCGGTCGGCGGAAACGACTCCCCCCCCCTCGAACCAGCGCCCCTGGGAATCGGCACGGAGGTTTCCCCGGAGCGAGGCCGAGAGCCCCGCGGCGTCGGCATCGCCATGACGCACCGCCCCCCCGGTCACCTCAAGGGAGAGGGGAACGGGTGCCGGGGCCGGCGCCGGTTTCCCGGCGGGAAGTTTCAGGGTAAGCCGGTCGGCGGAGACAGCCGTGGTGGCAAGGCGGCCCCGGAGATCGGCAAGGGTAAGGGTCCAGTCCGTGAAGTCGAAGGAGGTACTGAGGTCGCCCCTTCTCCCGTCGAATTCCCCCCCATTGAGCCGGGCCGTGCCCGTGGCTGCCAGATGCTCTCCCTTGCGCGTGAATCGGGAGCGGACATCCCCCTTCCCGAGGGCGACCCGCTTCCCCTTTGCATCCGCCGCCAGGGAATCTATCCTGATGACGACATCGCCGTCAAAGGCCGCCGGCCCCTCCCCCTGCAGGTCAAGGGCGAGGGAGGCCGTGCCGCCGGTGGGCCGGAGGCCATAGCGTTCCGTCTGGGGCGCAAGGGCCGCAAGGGGTGCGGCGGGAACCCGAAGAGACACGACCAAGGGCCGTGGTGCGGCCGGCCTGAAGCCAAGGCGCCCCGTGACCGGCAGCCCCATGATCCGGGCCGCCAGCAACGGGACCTGGAGTTCCCGCGGCCTGAACCGGCCCGACAGGAGCAGGGTGAAGGGAAGGTCGACCCGCTGGATGAGGGCGCCTTCCGTATGTCCCTGGGTGGCGAATTTCCCCTTGGCGAGGAAACCCTCCCCGGCCGGCGCCAGGGACACTGTGCCGGCAAGCCCCCGGACGAGGGACCGACCGTCGAGGGAGACGGCCACATCCTGCGCGCTGACGCTCCCCTTGATGCCGGTCACCCCCCGGGCACCGTCGCCGGTGACGTGGAGCCCCCGGCTTCCCAGCCGGCCGGCAAGGGAGACGGAGCGCCCCGTCACGGCGGCGACCATGGGTGACAGACGCTGAAGATCCACATCATCCAGGCTGACATCGGCGACGAAGGCCCGCTCCCCCCGCACCCGGCTCACGGTGGCGGCAACCCGGGCCGTTGCGAGATCCGCAAGGGCTATGGTGAGGTTCTTAACCTGCGCCTCGTCGCGCCGGAGATCATACTCCCCCCCCAGGGTAACGCGACCGGCGAGGGGAATCGTTGCCTTCCCGCCCACCACGGCGACATTCCGGAACTCCGCGGCCCCGTCGGCCCGGATGATTCCCCCCTGGAAAACCGTCTGGAGCCGCAGCGCCGCGGTCCCCCGCTCCAGCGAAAGCTCCCGTCGCTTGAGCAGATCGGCAAGGGGCGCCAAGGTCAGTGAAGGGGCCGTGAGCACAAGGTCAAAGGCAGTTTCAGGCCCGGGACGGGCGCTCCCCTCCACCCGGTAGCGGTTCCCTGCTCCGTCGGCAAAAGCCAGGTCCAGGCGCGAATCGGCCGATCCCCGCGTGGTCACATCCCGGAGCCGGAGCGCAATGCCGGTCAGACGCCGCCCGTCCACCGTCAGCGCCCCATCGCGGAATATCAGCTCGTCGATCCGTGTCTCGGCGGCGGAAGGCTTTTTTCTCGCGAGCCGCCGCTGGAACTCCGCCACATTCCAGGCCCCGGCGCTGCTTTTTTCCAGGATAATCCGCGCACCGTCGAGTTCGATGCGCCTGAAGCTGCGGACGCCGCGCAGCAGGCCAGTCCAGCGGGGGGTGACGGCAAGGGTATCGACCGCGGCAAGAGGAGCTGCGGAAAAGCCCGGGGGATTGGCGATTGACAAGCCACGGATAACGACGGTCCTGCCGTGGAGTTCCACATCGGCAACAGTCACGGGGGAATGGAGGGAGTCGGTGAGGATGCGGGAGAGATGACGGGCCGCCGGAGGCGATGCCAGATAGAGTTTCAGGGCGAAGAGGACGGCGAGGATGAGGAGCACCGCGACCGCAAGGATGCACGCGAAGGCCCTTCGGCGCGCCGGTGGAGGCGTCTGTGTTGGTGGCTCCGTGGTGTGGGTCATTGCGGTGGCTTCCCCCTGTGAGGAGACTGTAACCGGGAAGGAGACCGATGACAAGTGCCCATGGGGTGGCGGAAGGAGCCCGTGATGGACACTGGCCCGCCATGGGTAAGAATGAAAAAACCCCGCTTGAGCGGGGCTTTTTATTGCATTTCTGATTGAATCGGCAGCACCGGCCCTCGGGACGGCAGGCGGAATTATTTCTTCTTGGCGGCGACGACGTCCTTGAGGGCCTTGCCCGGACGGAACTTGGGAACCTTGGCGGCAGCGATCTTGATCTCTTTGCCGGTCTGGGGGTTCCTGCCGGTGCGGGCCTTGCGGGTAGACACCTCGAAGCTCCCGAATCCGACCAGGGTCACCTTGTCGCCCTTCTTGAGGGCGTCGCTCACGGCGCTGATAACGGCCCCTACAGCCTTGTCGGCGGCAGCCTTGGTGAGGTTGGCAGATTTCGCTACAGCATCCACAAGTTCAGCTTTGGTCATGATCAACCCTCCTTTTTAAGGTAATTCTGGCGAATACTATAGACAGAAATTCCCACTTTGCAAGGGATTATTTAGAAGAAAATTATTTTTTTATGAGCTGTAAACCGTTGCCCCGCAAGGGATTAGCGGTTTTCGTACCGTCGCGGCAGACGCCCGGCACGCACCCAGTCAGGCAACCCCTCTGAATCACTAGCGTTTTCGTCAGCAGCTGGCGTGTCCTGCTCGCCATCGTACGCCGTGGGCTCGGTACCGGCGATGAAGCACTCCTGGATCGCCCCCGGGCTCCCTTCCCGTGCCAGGCGGCCGGTACGGGGATTGATGGTGGCAAAGGTGACGTCAGCGGGCTGTGAAAAGTCCCTCACGGGGATACCCGCCACGGCCCGCTGCATGAACTCGGTCCAGATGGGCGCCGCGGCCTGACCACCGGACCCCCCCGCGCCGAGGGACTTCTCCTGGTCGTACCCCACCCAGACCCCGGCCACCAGTTGTGGCACGT
>CAJPFF010000100.1 GCA_905339345.1 Geobacteraceae bacterium
AGGGTGAACTGCGCGCCATCGGCGATGTACCGCGCGACACATTCCAGCTGCTGCTCTTTGGCTTCGACGCCTTTGAACAGCATGAGGCCAGCGGGAACGCCGACGTTGCGTCCAGGATATTCAACAAACAACCCAACAAGCGCGTGCACATTCCGGCGACGCAGCTTGCCACATCTGCCGTCTAGAACAAGGGCGCAGAAAAACATCAGGCACCCGTTTGCCCTGTGGCCCCTTGAATGCTGTTGAAGGGACCACAGCGGGAAACGGGCTTTTTCTATCTGCTGCGACCCGGTCGCCCTGATGCCGTTCACGCAGGGCCAATTTCAGATTCAACGCTCCCGCCGCCAGATCAGCTTGCCATCCTTCCACACCTCCTTGACGCGATGGTAGGGCACGCTGAGCACAATGCCCTGCTCATCCGTCACCTCGAAGCAGAAAAGGCTGTTCGGGTCGCGCTTCAGTTGATTGAGCGGGACATACACCAGTTGCCTGCGCACATGATCGAGGAAGCCGACTTTGAATTCGCCGCGCCCGAATTCCGGGTCCCAGTGAATACGGCTCAGCAATTCGTGCAGCGGAATCATGTCTCTCTCCTCACAGCACACCAGACCGGCGATTCGCCAGGCTAAACCGACTGCAGCACCCGCATGGACGGCATGCGCGCCACGCGCCGCGTGGCCATCCAGCCCGCAAGCGTCACCGTGGCAATGCCGCCCCCCACGCCGGCCAGCCACAGCAGTGCGCTAGGATGGTAGGGGATTTCCAGCACATTACGCGCCAGCACCCAGCCGAGCAATGTTGCGCCTGCCGCCGCGAACAGCCCGCTCAACGCCCCCAGCACGGCAAATTCTGTCAGGTGCAGGCGGCGCAAATACCGGCTGTCCGCGCCCAGTGTGCGCAGGATCGCGGCCTGATGGATGCGTTCGTCCTGGGTGGTGAGCAGCGCGGCATACAGCACGGCCAGGCCGCTCAACAGGGTAAACAGAAATACGGCACTCATGGTCTGCGCGATCTGGTCCATGATGTGGCGCACTTCATCGATGACCGCCTCGGTGTTGATCAGCAGCAGATTCGGGAAGGCCTTGAGCAGCGCGTCTCCTGCCTGCGCCTTGGCCGCAGGCAGATTGAAGCTGGTGATGTAACTGGCCGGATATTCTTCCAGCAGGCCGGGGGAAGCGAGCACGAAGAAATTCACCTGCATGGAATCCCACTGTACCTTGCGCAAGTTTTCCACCTTTGCGCTGAACTGGCTGCCCGCCACGTCATAGGTCAGCGTGTCGCCCATGTGCAGGCCCAGAGTTTTGGCAATGCCTTCCTCGACCGATAACGCAAAGCCATCGCCGCGTGAGGTAGTCTGCCACCATTTTCCCTGCACCAGCTCATTGCCCTTGGGCAGAACACTGGACCAGGACAAATTGAACTCGCGCTCCAGCAGCGA
>CAJPFF010000101.1 GCA_905339345.1 Geobacteraceae bacterium
GGCAAGGACCGGGGATGGGAGGTGCGGAACCGATTCGAGCTGCTCGGCCAGCAGGTGTGCGGAATTGCGCACGTCTCTCGCGGAGGCGAAGGCACTGGTGGCCCGCGCCAAGAGCGACCTGGCTCCCGGCGAGCGCGGCGATCCCTTATCCGAACAGACCCGCCGCGCTCTCATGTGGCACTTTCGCACCGACAGCCCCGATGCGGTCCACCAGATCCGGGAAACCTTCACCCGCATCGAGGAACGACTCAACCTGGGGCTCGATCTTTTCAGCTGCTCCGATCCGGGAAACATCTGCACGTTCCTGTGGGTTATCCCTGCTGCCGAAGCGTACACCGCCCAAGGCAACTATTCGATAAACCTCTGCAGCCCCTTTTTCTGGGGAGGCACCACGTCCCAGGCGACGACCATCATTCATGAGGCGGGGCACAATGTCGGCCTTCCCCGCCCGCCTATGGAACGCGAGCTCTATATCTCCGGACACGAGTACCGGGCCCTCTCTTCTGCCGAAGCGCTCGTGACTACCGACGTTTATGCCAATTTCGCCAGGGATAACCGCCATGGCATCCCCGTGCGCATGGCGTTTTCTCCCTCGCTGGGAGAGTTCGGTCTCGGGCTGGCGCTGACCGGCGGGGAACCTTCGCTCGCCATCTCCTGGGGCTACAGCGCCGAGTTCAGTCATCCGGCCTTAAGTATTATCAAGCCGGTGGCGGGAATCGAGCTCACCTATATCCCGGCCCTGGGCAAAAGCCACGAGCGTTTCATCAGCAGCGCCACCGTCGGCGCCCGCCTTGCCGGGCAGGGACGACGGTACTATCTGGATCTGCGCGGCGGCGCCTTTATCGGGACGGAGGACAGGTTCAGGCGTCTGAAGGGAATTGTCCTTGAGGCGGCGGCGCACATCCAGCCGGGACGGTTCGACATCTCCCTGTTCTGGAAGAATTACCGCACCGAGTTCGAAGGGTCCGGTGATACCACGATCATCGGTATTGGCGGAGCGGTGTCGTTCTGAGGTGATTTCATGAAAACTTTTGCCAGACGGCCCGGGGCGTCCGGGCCGGCTTCAGCCGCATCCAGTGAGGCTCCTTCTCTGCCGGATGCAACGGTCCAGCGACAGGTGAGGCATATCCTTCGCGGTCAACTGCTTCAGGCAACGTTTGCCCGGATGGTGACCCAGGGGCACCAGGTTCCGGCCGCGACCATCCAGCGCACTCCCGACCTCGACGACCCAACCCGCTTCACTCAGGTCCACGAGGCCCTTTTCGTCTCCACCCCCAGCGGCGGGACCCTCCGCCCCTGGGTGAACCCGGACCCGGCCAACGGCGTGGCCGGCACCGCCGATGAGATCAAGAACCAGTTCATCGCCGCGCTCAGGGCCCACATCGCGGCCAATCCCCTCTCTGTCGGCGGCACTGTCCCCACCCGCACCACCGAGTCCCAGGCAGAGTCCACCGCCATTGCCGTGGACCAGGACATCCGGTCCACCTTCTCCCAGATCACCACACCCCTCCCCGAGGCCCGAATCCGCGATGTGGTCGACATCATCCAGCCGTCCCAGACCTCGGACACCCAGTTCCTGAATCAGTGGCTGGAGAACCGCCTGAGCCTCATGACCGACATCGACGAGTTCAATATCCGCTCGACCGACCCCCGCTACGAGCAGATGCTCGCCGATATCCTGGCCGACACCTGGGCCGGCCCCAACGTCCGCACCCTTGCCAGCCGCCAGGCCGCCTTCATCGAGACCGGCGCGCGGATTTTCCTCCACCGGGGGACGCCGGCCGACCTGCGGCGGCTCATCCTGATCCACGAACTGACCCACTTCTATACCGACCAGGGGTTCAGGGACTGGGTCGATGCCACCACGGCGCCCCGCTTCTACACCGAGGGCTTCACCGAGTACCTGGCGCGCATGGTCATGACCCCCGATGAGCGCTCCACCCGCACCAATTACGAGCCCAACATCCAGGCCATCCGGGACAAGGTGGCCACCTTCGTTCCCGACGACGACATCGCCCGGGCCTACTTTCTGGGGGAGGTGTGGCGCCTGGAGGCCACGTCCGCCATGGCCCGACAGCTTTTCGAGACCCAGGTGGGGATGCGGGAAGGGGCGCCCCGCAGCACCGAGGTGGCCGAATCCCAGAGTTCCCACGGGATCGTGCAGACTGTGGAGGAGGGGAGCCGCTACCGTTTCATGAATCTGGCCATCAACCAGACCGCCCCCAAACCGGAGCATGTGGCTTTTTTCGAGGAGATCAGGCAGCGCCACCTGGATGGTCACCCCGACGTGCAGATCCGCTTCGTGGGCCACGCTGACGAGACCGGCGGGGCGCGGCACAACATGGACCTCTCGCTGCGCCGGGCCGAGGCCTTCTACCAGATGGCGAGGGACGCTGGTGTTGCAGACAGCCAGCTCCTCGATGCAGCTGCGCCCCCCCATCGGGGAGAGGCAGAGCCCACTGCCGAGAATGCCAGCATCCACGGCCGGGCCCTGAACCGCCGGGTGGATCTCTTCCTGGTCCGCAACACAACCGCTGCTCCGTCACCCTGAGTCCTCAATGCCCTATGAGAATTCTCGTCCGAACAGCGAGGGAACAAAAAAAGAGGTTAGGCCTTGGGGCCTAACCTCTCATCATTTTTGGCGGGCGGTATACGATTCGAACGTACGACCTCAGGCTTCGGAGGCCTGCGCTCTATCCAGCTGAGCTAACCGCCCATGAAAGATTCATAGATACACTACGGATCCAAAATTCTCAAGCAAAAGTTTCATTGGGGACAAAATAGATAGTGCAGGGGAGATGCTGTCATTTTGGGGGCTGTTTTGCTACACTGGCTAAAAAAACAGGTATGAGGTCCATGAAAAAGCTCTTTCTCTCTCTGACCGTTGCGATGCTTCTGGGATTCATCGGGGGCCCTGCCACTGCGGCCAACTATGAGATAAAGCTCGTTGACGAGGGGGTATTCGCCGCCATAGCCCTCCCGGAGGGGAAGGCCGCCAGCAATGCTCTCATCATCATTACCCCTCACCAGGTGCTTCTTGCCGGAGCCCACTTCGTCCCCGAAGGGATAAAGGAGCTCATTGCCGCCATCGCCGAGATTACCCCTCTTCCGTTGCGTTCGGTCATCCTCACCCATCACCACAAAGGTTTCAACTATGTTGATTTCGATTTTCCCGCCAATGTGGAGATCATCACGTCCTGGCAGACGTGGCAGGCGCTTAAGGCCGAAACCCGACCGCTCCGCAACCATGTCACCTTTTTCGATAAGGGACTGACCCTTATCCGGAGTGACACGGCCATTGTGCTCAGCAGTGCGGAATTCGGTCACAGCGAGGGAGACGTGTTTCTCTTTCTCCCGAACGAAGGGATTCTCTTTACCTCGGATCTCTTTTATAACGACGTGGTTGGCTACATGGGAGAGGGACATATGAGGGACTGGGTGATCACCCTCGAAACCCTGGAGGCCGTGGGGGCACAGTACGTTGTCCCGGGGCTCGGTCAGGTGACCGACCGAGCAGGGTTCAGGCGCTTCCGGCTCTTTTTCAAGGATTTCCTGACCGAAGCACTGCGTCACATTGAGGCTGGAAGGACTCTGGACGAAACGATGAAGCTTTTCAGGCTCCCTGCCCACGAGGGAATGCCCGGCTATAAGGCCTTTTTTGACGTGAATGTGGGGAGGGCCTACCAGGATTTGAAGGAGGAATGATCCCCCCGCTGGCTACTTGGCAACCGATCCGTAGAGGGGGACCGTTATTTCCGGTTTGCCCGGGATGTCGGTGGCGACGACGAGGAAACCGCTCAGGAAACGGTCCTCGGGGCGGGGCGTAACTGTCACGTTAACCTGTGCTGTTTCCCCCGGTTTAAGGGTCTGCTTCTTGCTGATGGCCTTCACCTGGGGCATGGGGGTCGTGACTGAGAGTATTCTGATAGTCCGCTCTCCATGGTTTTCCAGGGCGACAGAGAGTTCCTTGCTGCTCCCCACCTTGGTCTGTCCAAGATTGAGTTGACGGGGTGTCACGACAAGTTCTTCATTGATGGTTCCCTTGATGGTGAGGGTGGTGGTGGGAGTCGCAGGGTCGTTGCTCTCGACGGTGATCGTCTTGCTCACTTTGCCCCCGAAGCTTGCCGAGTCGAAGGTTATCTTCAGTTCGGTGCTTTTACCCGGTGCGATGGTCTTTGATGAGACACTCGCTACCGTACAGCCACACGATGTCCTCGTCTTCGTGATAGTAAGAGGGGCGTCTCCCTTGTTTATGAGCCTGAAGACGTAGTCGAGTTTTTTCCCTTGGGGGATTGTTCCGAAATCGAAAACTGGCTTGTCAACCGCGAGGATTGGTGCCGCCAGAGCGGGTAGCGATGACGCAAGGGTCAGGAATACGGCAAGTACGAGAACGGAGAGCGAGTTGCGGGTCATTGTATGCTCCTTGCCCCATGGGGAACGGTGTAGTGTGAAGCCGATTTCGATACTATTTTATATAGCACAAAGGGGCTTTGGTGACCATAATGATTTGACACTAAGTCCTTTTTTCTGCTATAGAAAATGCCGAAAATGCTGTTTTTGCGCGGAGTTTGTCTTCGATGACTCCGTCGAGCAGGTACTTTCTTTCTGTGGAGTGACAGATGATCATACAATGCGCCCAGTGCAAAGCCAGATTCAGGCTCGACGATTCAAAGATCAGTGATGCCGGGATCAAGGTCCGGTGCTCGAAGTGCAAGCATATCTTCGTGGTGAAGAGAGAGGTGCCCGTCGAAGAAAGCGATTTTGATGCCCTTCTTCAGGGGCTGGATTCCCCCCCAGGCGAAGCTGCCCTCGGCGCGGCTGCCGGTGTTGCGTCGGCAGGTACCGGCGCGCAGGCGGCTCAAACGGGTGAGGCAGCGACACCTTTGCCAGCCGATGCATCGTATTCCTCCACTGCTGTCGGGGCTGAAGAGTCTGGCGCTGAGCCTAACGACACTGAGAAGCCTGACTTTACCTTAGGTGGGGGATCTCTTCCAGGCGATGCGCTTGGAGAATTTGAGCCCAGCCGCGAATATTCTGCAGCTGGCGGAACCACCGCCAAGTCAGAGGCCCCTCCCTCCGATGTGGGCATGGATGAAGAGGATTTGACTAAAGGTGCTGGTTTTGGCGCTCACGAAGAGGAAGAGATCGTTTTTGGAGAGGTTAGTCCCGAGGCCTTTGCGGCAGCGACCGACTTGTCTGCAGCCGGGGCAGAAGGGGCGGAAGAAGAGGAGATCTCCTTCGAGTTCGAAGACGACGAGGCGACCGGTGACGGGGAAGGGATTGGCACAGAACCGACGGCGGTCGGTGAGGTCGACTTCGGAGAAATCGATTTCGGTATCGAGGATACGGAAGTGGAGCCTTCCCGTAGCGATGATGGTCAGTTTTTCGCGTCCCCGGACTCTGAAACTGTGGTTCCCCATGGGGGCGATGGGTCGGTAAGAGAGGAAGAAATAGCTCCGTTACCCTCCCTTGCGGCCGGTGCTGAGAGTGAGCCTCCTCCCCTGAGCATTGCTTCGCGGCGCAAGGGGAAGTCGTTTCTCCCCGCTGCAGTTATTGCCGTATCGGTCCTGGTGATCGTTGCCCTTGCCGGGTTCGGGTTTTATTTCTTCAAGGAAGGGCCCGAGGTTCTGGACAGGTTTGGCGTTGGTTTCCTTGCTGAGTGGTTCGGAATGGAGAATCGCGAGGAGGGGACGATCGCCCTCGACAAGGTCGGAGGCATCTATCTTGCCAATTCCGAGGCGGGAGAGGTTTTTGTCATTCGGGGGGAGGCGGTGAACAATTACCGCAAATCTCGGGCTTCCATTCAGGTCCGCGGTGCTCTTCTGGGAACAGGCGGTCAGGCGATTGTGCAGAAGGTTGCCTACTGTGGCAACAGTCTCACCGATCAACAGATTCAGACGCTACCGTTTGCGAGGATTGAGGCTGCCATGGGGAATCAGTTCGGGGACTCTCTCGCGAACCTCGGCGTCCAGCCCGGCAAGCGGATTCCTTTTGTAATTGTGATTCCCAATGTCCCCAAGGATGCTACCGATTACAGTGTTGAGGTCGTCGGTTCGACGGTGGCGAGTCAGTAGAGTAAGCCTCGTCAGGTGGTAATGAAAAAGGGCCGGATTCGTTCCGGCCTATTTTCGTGGATGAAAAAAATGAAGCCGGCACCGATGGAAATCGGGCCGGCTTCGTGTGCTGAAACCTGACGAATTAGGCGGCGCTGATGGCGCTCACCGGGCAGGTGTCGACACAGGCACCACAGTCGATGCAGGTGTCGCCGTCGATTTTGTGCTTGTCACCAGCCGGGGCGATTGCGTTCACCGGGCAGGAATCGACACAGGCACCGCAGTTAGTACAGTCATCAGAAATAACGTGAGCCACTGTCCTACCTCCTTGAAAAGGTTTTTGGTCTAAGCCAAATTGTTGTAAACATATCATGGAGGCTTCCTGAAGTCCAGTAGAAAGGTGCTCTTCCGGGAGAGAGTGTCCATAAAAAAACTTGAATTTGCCCCACCTGTATTGTATATGTAAAAAACAGTTTTATTTTCCGGTTGGCGTGTGTGGTTAGGTTTGAAAATTGTGTTGAAATTTCAGGTTTTATTCCCGTTTAACAATTTTTATTTTTACTCAATCTAGGAGGATATGATGGTCATTCTTGCCCTCAACTGCGGCAGTTCCTCGGTGAAATACCAGTTGTTCGACTGGGAAAGGAAAGAGGTCGTCGCCAAGGGAATGGTGGAGCGCGTCATCATCGGCGACTCGTTCATCATGCACGAGGTGCCGGGTCGTGAAACCTACCGGAAGGAATACGAGTGTCCCGATCACAAGGTGGCCATCGACCTGATTATCAACACCCTCGTCGATGTCGAGCATGGTATCCTCAAGGACATAAACGAGATATCGGCGGTTGGTCACCGGGTTGTCCATGGGGGAGAAAAGTTCACCTGTTCGGTTCTCATCGACGAAAAGGTGCTGGACGCCGTCAAGGAGGTGCAGCACCTGGCCCCTCTGCACAACCCTCCTAACATTGCCGGCATCGAGGCGGCCCAGGCTGTTCTCCCCACCGTTCCCCATGTGGCCATCTTCGACACGGCGTTCCATCAGACCATGCCCGAGCATGCCTACCTCTATCCGCTCCCCTACGAGTGGTATGGGAAGTACGGCGTCCGCCGCTACGGTTTCCACGGAACCTCTCACCTCTACGTCTCAAAGCGTGCCGCGGTACTCCTCGGCAAGTCTCCCAAGGACTGCAACATCATTACCATGCATATCGGCAACGGCGTTTCTCACTGCGCTATCAAGGGAGGAATTTCCATTGATACCAGCATGGGGCTCACGCCACTCGAAGGGGCTGTCATGGGGACCCGTTGCGGTGACATCGACCCGGCCATACCCGCCTTCATGATGCAGAAGGAGAACCTTTCCGCCAAGGAGATCGACAGTATCCTCAACAAGAAGAGCGGGGTCCTCGGCATCACGGGCCGTTTCACTGACCGTCGCGATGTGATCGAGAACGCTGATAGTGGTGATCACCGCTGCAAGGTCGCCCTGGAGATCGAGGCGTACCGATTGAAGAAGTACATCGGGACCTACATGGCGGTGCTGGGTCGCCTCGACGCGGTGGTATTTACTGCAGGGGTGGGGGAGATGGGGTGGCCCATCCGGGAGAAAACCATCGAGGGGCTTGAAGGGATCGGCATCAAGCTCGACCGGGAACGGAACAAGGGGGCCATGACCAGGAAGCGCGAAACCCTGATCACCACCGATGATTCTCCCATTAAGGTCTTCGTCATTCCCACCGACGAAGAGCTGGTTTTCACCGAAGATGTGGTTGCAATTCTCGATGGGACCTATACCGACCACATGAATTTCGATTACTCGTTCGCGCGGAAAGATTTCGTTAGAAGCTGACGACTGCGCGAAAGCGGGTCTGGCAACAAGAAAGGCCGCCGGGTGACGAACCCGGCGGCCTTTTGCTGTGTGTAGGGCAGGCTGTGGGCCTGCCCAGGCAGTTCCTATCCCTGCGCCTGAACCGCCGTGATGGCAGCGACGTTGACGATGTCGTCCACGGAGCAGCCACGGGAAAGATCGTTAACCGGCTTGGCAAGCCCCTGAATGATCGGTCCGACCGCCTCGGCGCCCGCTACCCGCTCCACAAGCTTGTAGGCAATGTTCCCGGCGTCCAGGTCGGGGAAAATGAGAACGTTGGCCTTGCCGGCAACCGGGCTTCCCGGCGCCTTTTTCTCACCGACCTTTGGCAGGAGTGCGGCATCGGCCTGGAGCTCACCGTCGATCTGGAGGGACGGATCTATCGACCGTGCAATTTCGATTGCTTTCGTCACCTTGTCCACGTCGGCGTGGGAGGCGCTTCCCTTGGTGGAGAAGGAGAGCATGGCGACCCGGGCGTCGACATCGAGGAATGCCTTGCAGTTTCTGGCGGTTGCCACTGCTATTTCGGCCAGGGCCTGGGAATCCGGGTTGGGATTGACGGCGCAGTCTGCAAAGAGGATGATGCCGTTTTCGCCAAAGCTCGGCGTTTTGGTGACCATCAGGAAGAATGAGGAGACCGTCTTGATGCCGGCAGCAGGCCCAACCGTCTGGAACGCGGCCTTGAGCACGTTGCCGGTGGTACCGGTAGCCCCAGCCACTTCGCCGCCGGCGTCACCCATCCGTACCATCATCCCCGCGTAGTAGAGGTAATCCTTGGCGGTCAGGAGATTTTTCGCTTCTTCGGCAGTCATCCCCTTGCTCTTACGCAACTCAACCAGGGCCTCCACATAGGCATCCAGTTTCGGCGATGTGGCGGGATCGATGATCTCGACCTTCGATATGTCGGCGGCAAGTTCGGCCGCTTTCTTGCGCAGTTCATCGGGATTGCCGAGCATCACAACCTTAGCCAAACCCTGTTCCACGATCTGCTGGGCGGCAGCATACATCCTGTCGTCGTAACTCTCGGGCAGGACGATCGTCTGTAAACTCTTTCTGGCTTTGGCCTTGATCTGTTCGACCAGGTGCATGGTAACCTCCCTTGGTAAATATTAGAACAATATTATATTTTATAGCGCAAGGGAAAGGGAGGGTCAATAGAAAAGTCGGCAGAACGGGGTGTCTGAAGGGGAAACAGGAAAAGAAAAAGCCTAGTTCTGGGCGCACTCCCGCGGATCCCCCTGAATCTTTTCCACGGCATGGGGGACGGCCGGCCAGACTGCCTCCAGATTTTCGACGGCCCCTTTGGGGCTGCCGGGAAGGTTGATAATGAGGGTGTTGCCCCGGATGCCGGCCACGGCGCGGGAGATCATGGCATTTGGGGTCTTGGCAAGGCTTCGCATCCTCATCACCTCGCCGAAGCCGGGGATGACCCGGTCGAGAATCTTCATAGTCGCGTCGGGGGTTACGTCCCGGGGGGAGACGCCGGTGCCGCCGGTGGTGAGGATGAGGTCGAAGGCGCCTTCGTCGGCCCAGTCGCGGAGGCGTTCTTCGATGAGGGAGGCCTCGTCGGGAATGATCTCCGTGCGTGCCGTCTCCACTCCCCGCTCCGCCAGCCATGCAGTGAGGGCAGGGCCGCTGGCGTCAGCCCGCTCGCCCCGGGAGCCCTTGTCGCTGAGGGTTAAAATTGCGGCGATCATCGTTTTTCCTCCCGTTGCCAGGTGCCGCTCTTGCCACCTTCCTTGAAGAGAAGGCGGATCTCGCCGATGCTGATTCCCTTGTCGGCCCCCTTGCACATGTCGTAGATGGTGAGGGCAGCCACGGCGGCCGAGGTCATGGCCTCCATCTCCACGCCGGTCCGCTCGAAGGCTCGCACCGTGGCGTTCACGGTGACGACGCCCGTTGCCGCGTCGGTCTCGAACTCGATGGCCGCATGGTGGATGGCAAGGGGGTGGGAGAGGGGGATAAGGTCGGGGGTCTTCTTGGCTGCGGCGATGCCGGCGAGCCGCGCCACGCCCAGGACATCCCCCTTGGCGCTCCGCCCCTCCAGGACGGCGGCGAGAGTCTCAGGCCTCATGGCAACCGTGGCCGCGGCGGTGGCGGTACGCAGGGTCGGCTGCTTTCCGCTCACGTCCACCATGATGGCCTGGCCTTTGTCGTCGAAGTGGTTGAATGACATTCGAGCTCCTTTCCTATCCTTCCAGCATCTCCACGTCACTCCCCACCAGATGCACATCCACCTCCGTGCCGGCCGCAACGAAGGTGGCATCCCGGGGGAGTACGGCGAGGCCGTTGGCCCGGATCATGGTCCTGAGGATGCCGGTGTTCTGGTCGCCGGAGGTGGAGGCGGTGTAGCGGCCGTTTTCCACCTCTATCCGCACCCGGAGAAAGTTGACCTTGCCCGGCTTCTTCTTCGCATCTTCTTTCAGAAACGCCTTCACAAATGGCTTCAGCACTCTTCGGTGCCCCATCATCTTCAGGATGGCCGGCCGGGCAAACTCCTCAAAGGTGATCATGGTGGAAACCGGGTTGCCCGGGAGGGAGAAGACCGGTTTCTCCCCAAACATGGCGAAGGCGGTGGGGCCGCCGGGCTTGATGTCCACTCTCCAGAAGACCTGCTCCACCCCCAGTTCGGCCAGGACATCCCGCACCAGGTCCCGGTCGCCTGCCGAGACGCCGGCGGAGGTGATGAAGGCGTCGGCCTTGAGCCCTTCGATCATCTTCTCCCGGTGGCTATCCCGATCGTCACGGGCGATGCCGAGACTTACCGGTTCTGCGCCGCACTCCCGGACGGCTGCGGCCAGCGACAGGGTGTTGGAATTGACGATCTTCCCCGGCACTGGCGGCTCCCCCAGTTCGATCAGCTCGTCGCCTGTGGAGAGGATGGCGACCCGGGCCTTGCGGTAGACCGGGACGATGGCCTTGCCGAAGGAGGCGAGCATGCTGATTTCCGGCGGCCTGATGAGGGTGCCGGCCGGGATGATGAGCGCGCCGGTGGCCACGTCCTCGCCACGGAACCGGATGTGCTGGCGGGGCTTCACCGGCTCCTTCAGGGTGACGGAGTCGCCGTTGTCGTCCGTTTCCTCGATGGGAACCACCGCGTCGCAGCCGGGGGGGACCGGGGCGCCGGTCATGATCCGGATGGCGCAGCCGCGTATCACGGGGCCAGTCACCTCGCCACCGGCCGGGATGTAGCCGGTCACCTTCAGGGTCGCGGGGAGGGAGACGCAGTCGGCGGCCCGCACGGCAAAGCCGTCCATGGCGGAGTTGTCACAGAGCGGCATGTCCCAGGGGGCGGTGACGTCGTCGGCGATGACCCGTCCAAGGGCGTCGAGGATGCTGACCCGCTCCACGCCCAAGGGGGCGACGCGGTCGAGGATGATTCTGCGGGCTTCTTCAAAGGTAGGCACGGTTACTCACTCCTTCTGTCTGAAAGCCTGTTGAGGCGTTGATCTCTGGGACAAATCCTGGGCAGGCCAGTTCCCCGGCGATCAGGTGGATCTGCTCGCCGCCGAGCCGACCGGGATGCTCCGGGTCGTGGGTGGTCATGATGACGGTGGTCCCCCGTTCGGGAAGGGCGGCGATAACCCCTTCGAGGAGCTCGCTGGTCCCACGGTCCACGTTGGCCAGGGGCTCGTCGAGCAGGAGCACCTTTGGTTCCAGTGCCAGGGCGCGGGCCATGGCGACCCGCTGTGCCTCGCCGCCGGAAAGCTCCCGGGCGCGGCGCTGTCCGAAGCCGGGCAGTCCCACGAGCTCGAGGGCCTGCTCTACCCGCCGCTGTTTTTCATCCCCTCGTATCCCGCGCAGCTTCAGCCCGAAGGCGACGTTGGCGAAGACGCTGCCATCGAAAAGGTAGGGGGACTGGTGGAGCAGCGTCACCTGCCGGCGCAGGCCAAGCAGCGCGGCGTTGGTCCATTGGACCGGCTCCCCCTCGTACCTGAGCTCGCCGGCGGTAGGGGGGGCGAGCAGGGCAAGGAGGGTCAGCAGAGTTGTCTTCCCCGAGCCGTTGGCCCCAGTGAGAGTGTAGAGCTTTCCCGGGAAGAGCGCAAGGTCATCGATGGCGAGGACTGTGCGTTCCCCGTGGGATTGGCGGATGCCGATGAGTCGGTAGAGGGCGTTCATGGAGCATTACCTCTGCTGGAGGATGTTCAGAAAGAGATTCACCAGAAGCGCCACCGCCATCAGGATGATCCCCAGGGCCAATCCCAGGGCGAACTCTCCTTTGCCGGTCTCCATGGCGATGGCGGTGGTCATGGTGCGGGTGTAGCCCCGGATGTTGCCGCCGAGCATCATGGCAACCCCGACTTCGGCAATGACCCGACCAAACCCGGCAATGACCGCAGCCATGATACCGAAGCGAAGCTCCCTGGTCAGCTGGAGAATGCTCTGAAAAGGCCCGGCCCCGAGGGTGAGGGCCGTCGGAATGATCCGGGGGTCGGCCCCTTTGACCGTGCTGAGGGTAAAATTGGCCACGATGGGGATGGCCAGGATGGTCTGGCCGAAGATCATTGCCTTGGGGGTGAAGAGGAGGCCCAACTCCCCCAACGGCCCCTGGCGGCTGATGATGCCGTAGACCGCCAGGCCCACTACCACGGTCGGCAGGGCCATGAGGGTGTTGAGAATGGTGATGACAAGGCGCTTGCCGGGAAACTCGGTGATCCCCACGGCCACCCCGGCCGGGACGCCGGCCAGGGTGGCGAAGAGGATCGACCAGAGGGCGACACTGATGGACGTTACCACCGCCGTGACCACCTCGCCGTCAAGGGAGAGGATCAGCGCAAGGGCTGTGCGGAAGGTTTCGGCGAGGAATTCCACCCACTCTCCCTATTTCTTGTAGATGAAGAAGACCGGCTCGCCGTGGGCCTTGTAGTCGGCGATGATCTTCTGCCCCTCGGCGCCGGTGACGAAGTCGACCAGCTTCATGGACAGATCAAACTTCACATGGGGGAATTTCTTCGGGTTCACGGCGATGATCCCGTAGGGGTTAAAAAGCCCCTTCTCCCCCTGGAAGACGATGGTGAGATCGGTCTTCTGCCCCTTGAATGCGTTGTAGGTCCCGCGGTCAGCCAGGGTGTATCCCTGACGCTCGGTGGCCATGGTGATGACCGGTCCCATCCCCTGGCCCGCCTCCACGTACCAGTTCCCCTTGGGCTCTACGCCGGCGCTCTTCCAGAGTTCCAGTTCCTTGGTGTGGGTGCCGGACTTGTCGCCGCGGGAGACGAAGGTGGCCTGCTTTGCGGCGATCAGCTTCAGGGCCTCGGCGGCGCTTTTCGCGCGGGCTACGCCGGCCGGGTCGTTTTTCGGGCCGATGATGACGAAATCGTTGTACATGACGTCTTTGCGGTTCACGCCGAAGCCGTCGGCCACGAACTTGTCCTCCAGTTTGCGGGCGTGGACGAAGACCACGTCCACGTCGCCGGCCTCGCCCAGCTTCAGTGCCTGGCCGGTGCCGACGGCGATCACGTCGACCTTGCAGTTGTTCTTCTTCTCGAAGGG
>CAJPFF010000102.1 GCA_905339345.1 Geobacteraceae bacterium
CTGGCCGCCGCCATCAAGCAGATCGCCCAGGAAACGGGGGAAGAGGTGGGGATCGTCTTCTGCGGCAAGCAGACCATTGACGGCGACACCGCCCAGGTGGGGCCCGGCATTGCCGTGCGACTCGGCTTCACCCAGCTGACCCTCGTTGACCGGGTCGAGGAGCTGGATCCGGTCAACGGGCGGATCAAGGTCCGGCGCAAGCTTGAAGGCCGCTACGAAGTGGTGGAGGCCCCCCTGCCGGTCATGATCACCGCCGTGCGGGAGCTGAATCGCCCCCGCTATCCGTCGGTGACCATGCGGCTTGCCGCCGTGGACGCCCACGTGAAGGTCTGGACCAACGAGGTGCTGAAACTCGACGTGAATACCGTCGGTCTCAAGGGTTCCCCCACCTGGGTGAGCCGGATATTCTCCCCCGAGCGGGACAAGGGTGAGATCATCGGCGACGGCCTGGCGGACCCGACAGGAACGGCCCGTCTGCTCATTGATCAACTGCTGGCGAAGGACCTGCTGGCTGTGTAAAGCAAAACGCAGGGGCGGGGTTTTCCCCGCCCTGCTTCAACCGGACAAGGGCGAGGAAACCCCGCCCCTACAGAGGGAATCAATGTCAGAACCGAAGAAACTGAAAAAACCCCGGGGCACGGCCCGGCTCATTCCGGGGAAATGTATCGCCTGTGGCGCGCGGTGCCAGAGCGCCTGCCCGGTGGACTGCATAGAGATGAACGAGGCCGGGGAGCCGATCATCCTCTCCGAGAAGTGCATCGGCTGCCTCAAGTGCGTGAAGGTCTGCCCCGCCGAGGCCCTGGAGATGTTTTTCACCCCCGAGGAGCTGGCGATCCTTGAGGAGCTGGCAAAGCAGCAGGCCGCCGGCGCGGCGCCCGTCGCCGAGGAGGACCCCGAGGAGGCCGCCCTCGCGAAGATGCTCTCCGCCTACCGGGGGGTATGGGTCTTCGTGGAGCAGACCGAGGGTGAGCCGGCCAAGGTGTCGTGGGAACTGATGGGTGTCGGCGCCCAGCTGGCCGAAAATCTGGGGGTTGAGCTCTGCGCCATGGTCATCGGCGAGAACGTGGAGCACCTCTGCCACGAGGCCTTCGGCTACGGCGCCACCAAGGCCTATCTCCTGGACCAGAAGGTGTTCCACTTCTACCGTACCGAGCCCTATCTGGACGCCTGCTGCTATCTCATCGAAAAATACAGGCCGGAGATCATCCTCATGGGGGCCACGGGCATGGGGCGGGACCTGGCCGGGGCCGTAGCCACGCGGGTGAAGACGGGGCTCACCGCCGACTGCACCGGCCTCGACGTGGACGACAAGCGGAACCTGCGCCAGACCCGGCCCGCCTTTGGCGGCAACATCATGGCCACCATCATGTGCGACAAGTTCCGCCCCCAGATGGCCACGGTCCGTCCCCACGTGATGCAGATGCCCGAGTGGACGGAAGGGGCCACCGGCGAGATCGTCCGGGAGCGGTTCGACCTCGACGAGTCCGGCATCCTCACCAAGGTACTGGAGATCATCAAGGACAAGAAGGCGGGGGTCGACATAGCCGGGGCCGAGTTCATCATCTCCGGTGGCCGGGGCATGATGTCCCCGGAGAACTTCGCCATGCTCCAGGAGCTGGCCGACGAGCTGGGGGGAGTGGTCGGGGCTTCCCGCAGCGCCGTGGATGCGGGGTGGATGCCCCATGACCGCCAGGTGGGACAGACGGGGAAGACAGTGCGCCCCAAGATATACATCGCCTGCGGCATCTCGGGCGCCATCCAGCACCTGGTGGGGATGCAGGATTCGGACGTGGTCATCGCCATCAACCGCGACAAGGAGGCACCCATCTTCCAGGTGGCCACCTACGGCATCGTGGGGGACCTCTTCCAGATCGTCCCTGCCATCACCCAGCACATCAGGGAACTCAAGAATCAGGCACCGAGGACCCATTGAAGCAACTATGACGCTGGAGGGGCGATGCCTGCATCGCCCGAATCTGCTCGCTAACAATACGAGGTTTCGTTCATGCATCCAAATCCGGCCATTTTCACTCCACTCATCCTGGCGGCCCTTGCCTTTTTCGCCTGGAGCCTCTACCAGAGGCTCGGCCTTGTCACCCTGGGACGCCCCGGCTACTCCTTTCGGGGGGTTGGCGAGGGGCTCAGGGAGATGTTCCTCTACGCCTTCGTCCAGAAGCGGGTCCTGCGCCAGGGCTTCGGCTTCAACCACCTGATCATCTTCTGGGCCTGCATCGTACTGGCCTTCGTCAACGTGGAGTTCCTCGTGAGCGGGGTTTTCCCGGCCGCCCGGCTGGCGGTGCTCCCCGATGCGCTCTATATCCCGATCCGCTTCCTCTCCGACGTCATGTCGGCCCTCACGCTGGTGGCCATCGCCCTGGCCCTGGTGCGGCGGACCGTCTTCCCCCCGTACCCCGAGGCGCGCACCTTCGAGTCGTACCTGATACTCTGCCTCATTGGCGTCCACATGATCGCCTTCTTCGGGGTGAGCGCCGCCGAGATTGCTCTGGGCCAGGAACGGGCTGCCGCGTTCATGCCGGTTTCGTCCTTCCTGGGGAACCTCCTGTCCGGGCTCTCCGACACGCAGCTCGAGGCGGCCTTCAATTTCTCCTGGTGGCTCCACGCCGGGGCCCTCATTGCCTTCATCACGGTGCTGATCCCCTTCACCAAGCACATGCACGTCTTCACCGCCATTGCCAACTGTTTTCTCCGCCGGGAAGAGAAGCCCAACACCCAGGAGACCGAGATCTTCGAAATCGGCCGAACCTTCGGTGCCGGACAGGTGGACCGGCTGGGGTGGAAGGACCTCTTCGACAGCTTTGCCTGTACCAAGTGTGGCCGGTGCCAGAACGTCTGCCCGGCCGGCACCACGGGCAAGCCCCTGAACCCCCGCCAGGTGATAAACGACATCCGGCTGAACCTGCTGGCCAACGGCCCGACCCTCAAGCGGGGCGGGGCGCCGACGGTGCCCCTCATCGGCGAGGGGGGCGAGGGGAGCGTCTGCGAGGAGGCCATCTGGTCCTGCACCTCCTGCGGCGCCTGTATGGAGGCCTGCCCGGTCTTCATCGAGCACCTGCCGAAAATCGTCGACATGCGCCGGCACCTGGTGGAGATGGAGGCCAGGTTCCCCGAGGAGCTCCTGAACCTCTTCGAGAACATGGAGCAGCGCTCGAACCCCTGGGGCATCGCCCCCAGCGAGCGGACCAAGTGGACCTCCCTCCTGGAGGTAAAGCCCTTCGAGAAGGGGGAGACCGAGTACCTCCTCTACGTGGGGTGCGCCGGAAGCTTCGACTCCCGGAGCAAGCAGGTGACCGTGAACCTGGCAACGATCCTCGATGCGGCCGGAGTCTCCTGGGGGATCCTCGGCAAGGACGAGAAGTGCTGCGGCGACAGCCTCCGGCGCCTGGGCAACGAGTACGTCTTCGACCGCATGGCCCGGGAGAACGTGGCCATCTTCAGGGAGCGGGGGGTGACCAAGGTCATAGTCCAGTGCCCCCACTGCTTCACCACCCTCAAGAACGACTACCGCCAGTACGGCATGGAGCTGGAGGTGATCCACCACGCCGAACTGATCCAGCAACTCCTGGACGCCGGGCGGCTGAAGCTGAACCGCCAGGTGAGCGAGTTGGGGAAGATAGTCCTCCACGACTCCTGCTACCTGGGGCGCCACAACGACGTGTACGAGGCCCCGCGCCAGGTGGTGGCCACGGTCACCGGCGCGGCCCCGGCCGAGTTCGACCGGGCCCGGGAAGAGTCGTTCTGCTGCGGCGCCGGCGGCGGCCGCATGTGGATGGAGGAGCAGACCGGCACCCGGATCAACCTGAACCGGGTCACCGAGGCCCTGTCGAAGAACCCCGACACCATCTGCGTCGCCTGCCCCTACTGCATGACCATGTTCGAGGACGGCCTCAAGGACAAGCAAGCCGGCCCGACGAGGGTCAGGGACATCGCCGAAGTGGTGGCCGAGGGGATGCGGCCGGTTCAGTAACGCACGGCCAGGTCAGATATGAAGAACGGGAGCTTCCTTCGGGGAGCTCCCGTTTTATTTGCGCTCACAAGGACTGGAAGACTTTACAAGGATAGGCACCGGCGGCGTTTCGGGGTATAATCCCACGGAAGTGAACTCAAGCCGGCAAACGCAACAGAAAGGGTGCATAACGCCTATGACGCAGGACAAGGACGAACGGAAGCGGTCTCATCTTCGGCTGGTGGTGAATAACCCGGAGATGCGGGGCGGCCGTCCCGCCAAGGGGGATGAAGCCGGCATTCCCTTCGAGGTGTTGGTGGAGAAGCGCGATGAACTGCGTGTCGATTTCTACCGGGGAATCGCCCCGTGGCACACCAAAGCCTATCAGGGGATCGAGCGTCACCTTGGGCGCAGGGGGTGGCTCTACGGTCTCGACCCCCAGCACGGCCGGCTCATGGTGCTACCCGCCGCGGCGGTCTGCCCCGAGGTGCTGGAGCATGGCGGCTCTCCCCAGGACGAACTGCTCCTCTTCGTGGCCGACGACCCCACGGGGCTTGGTCTCTGTCTCTGCCTGGAGATGATTCTCCCCTTCTGGAGCGACGACGACGCCGTCATGGAGGAGGCGCTCATCTATGCGCCCATCTACCCCTATGGCGCCCTTTTCCTGGAGGAGAACAAGACCGACGGCTACCTGGACCTCATCTACCGTCTGTCGTTTCCCCTCTATCCCCCAGCCCTGACGGAGCGGCTCCTGGAGAAGCTCTTCGCCGTTGCGCGGTACGAATTGCGGGAGACCCTCATGGGACTGGACGAGATTCCCGAGGCGTAAGAGCTGTTTCTTGACGGGGGTCAAATGCCGCCGCGGCTTGATGGTGTACCGTTATCCCAGGTGGAGGACATCACATACAATCGTCCGGAGCGGGGCTCCGGCAAGGAGGAGACCATGAGCGGCACGACCGAATCCCTGGTGGGACGCGCCATTGACCTGAAGGAGCTGATCGCCTACCAGGAGGGCTCCGTGGTGAGCCGGACCCTCAATGACAAGAAAGTCGGCACCATCACCCTCTTCGCCTTCGGCGAGGGGCAGGGGCTCAGCGAGCACACAGCCCCCTATGATGCCTTTGTGGAGATCGTCGACGGCGATGCGGACATCACCATCGCCGGTACCGACCACCGGGTGACGGCGGGGCAGTTCATCATCATGCCCGCAAACCAGCCCCACTCCCTGCGGGCGGTGACCCGCTTCAAGATGCTCCTGGTGATGATCCGGGCGTAAACCCGTTGACCTGGGGGCTCCAGTTCCACCCGGAGGCGACCCGGGAGATCGTCGCCGCGTGGACGCGTTGGAGCCATGAGACGGCCCCCCATGTTGACCGCTTCGTGATGGAGTTTGCGGCCGCGGAACCTGCCTTTCGGGATGCCTCCCGTCAGTTCCTTGTTAATTTCCTCCGCATGGCCGGCTTGGCCTGATTCTCTCGGAGCACCTGCCACAAAATTGGTCAGAATTTCTCCGCCCACCGGCTTCGTGAGCCGCCTGGACCGGGGCGGCAGCCGTGGCACGTCTTGTGCTTCAAGGCTAGGTACAACTCGAGAGCAGTCGGCAATGGAGCCCCGGAACACCTGTTTCGGGGCTCTTTTTTTCATCGAAAGGAGCCTGCCATGGAAAACGCGACAAAGAGCCCGATCATCATCGACGATACCACCCTTCGGGACGGCGAGCAGACCGCCGGCGTGGTCTTCAGCAAGAAGGAGAAGCTGGCCATTGCCCGGATGCTGGACGGGATCGGGGTGCAGGAGCTGGAGTGCGGCATCCCGGCCATGGGGGAGGAAGAGCGGGACGTGATCCGAGCCCTGGTGGACCTGGGACTCAACGCCCGGCTCATCACCTGGAACCGGGCCGTCATCCCCGACATCGAGGCGTCCCTTGCCTGCGGCGTCACGGCGGTGGACATCTCCCTCTCGGTCTCCGACCAGATGATCGCCCACAAGCTCCGCACGAGCCGCGCCGGGGTCGTCGAGCAGCTGAAGCGGGCCCTGGGCTTTGCCAAGGAGCATGGCCTCTATGTCTCCGTCGGCGGGGAGGACGCGAGCAGGGCCGATCTCGGGTTCCTGGCCGAGCTCATGGAGATCACCCGGTCCATGGGGGGAGACCGCTTCCGTTTCTGCGACACCCTCGGCATCCTCGACCCCTTCACCACGTACGACAAGGTGAAAACCCTGCGCACCACCGTGCCCGAACTGGATATGGAGGTCCACACCCACAACGACCTGGGGATGGCCACCGCCAACGCCATCGCCGGCATCAGGGCCGGTGCCCGTTTTGTGAACACCACCGTGAACGGCCTCGGTGAGCGGGCCGGAAACGCGGCACTGGAAGAGGTGGTCATGGGGCTCAAGCTCGCCTGCGGCATCGACCCGGGGATCGATACCCACCGCTTCCACGAGATATCGCGCTTTGTCGGCAGAGCCTCCCAGCGGCCGGTTCCCCCCTGGAAGGCGGTGGTGGGGGAGCGGGTTTTCTCCCACGAGTCGGGGCTCCACGCCGACGGGGTCATCAAGGATTCCCGCAACTACGAGGGGTTCGATCCGGCTGACGTGGGGCTTCGGCGCCACATTGTGGTGGGGAAGCACTCGGGGGCCAGCGGCCTCGTGGAGCGCTACCGGGAGCTGGGAATCGAACTCTCGCGGCAGGATGCGACCTCCCTCATGGACACGGTGCGGGCCATGGCCCAGCGGATGAAGCGCTCCCTCTCCGACGGCGAGCTCCGCACCCTCCATGCCGCGGGAGGGTATGTCCTCAAGGCGGCGTGAGGATATAAGACAATAAAAGAGCGACAACTGCTTATAAAATGTGCAAAGCGAGGGGACGGAGCTGGTTTCGTCCCCTCGCTTTTTTTCCGCTTCACCGTCCAGCTTCCGGTAACACCCTGTAATCACGGGCCTGAAATGTAATGAATCATGGTGGCATGCCTTGTGCTAAATCCTTACCAGAAGCCAGAGACACAAAGGTTGTGTCACCAGGCCCGAAAAAGGATTGAGAAACAACTGGATTGGCAAGGCAAAGGCGCCTTACGCTACGAAGCGGAGGCGCCTTTTTTCGTTTACTTCGATGAAAGGAGGCGTGTGCGGTACCCCGAGAATTTGTGCAGTGCAGATGCAATCAAATAATACTTTCAAAGGAGAACGGACATGAACAAGACACTGAAGACTTTTTCCCTGGCACTGGCACTGGTTACCGCCACATGCGGCGTTGCACTGGCAACCCCCTCCACCCAGATATGGATCCCTTCCACCGATGTCCAGGCGTTCGGCACGGTTCATCTTGGTGTTGACAATTATATCCGCGTCTCCGAGAACGCCGATGGCGAGAAGGCCCCCAACACCTACGACCTGGGTGTCACGGTCGGGGTGCTTCCCTTTGAGAAGCTGCAGCTGGAGGTAGGCGTCGATTACATGGTAACCGGCACCGAGCCGGGGGATAGTCATCCCTTCTACTTCAACGCCAAACTGGGGACTCCCGAAGGATCCCTCTTTAGTAATTCGCCCGCCATGGCCGTCGGTATCTACAACGCCGGCACGAAGGAAAACGTTACCGACCAGGACATCACCTACGCCCTCGTGGCCAAGACCCTTCCGGTCATCGGTCGCCTCTCGGCGGGCTACTACCTGGGCAACAGCGCCGTGCTGAACGATACGAACGGCAACAACGAGAACCATGGCGTGCTTCTTTCATGGGACCGGACCATGAGCGAGATTTCCGACAAGCTCTGGGCAGCGGTGGACTACCAGGGGGGGAACAACGGAGTCGGCGCCCTGAGCTTCGGGGTCTGCTGGGCCTTCTCCAAGAACGTCTCGCTCATCGTCGGCTATGACATCTACAACGAGTCGGCCTTGGGCGGCAAAAATACCTTCACCACCCAGCTCGATATCAATATCCCGTAACAGGGGACCGGAGGCACGCCATGAAGCTCATTGAAGCAATCATAAAACCGTTCAAGCTCGACGAAGTGAAGGATGCCCTCACTGAGATCGGTGTCGAAGGGATCACGGTAAGCGAGGTCAAGGGGTTCGGCCGCCAGAAGGGGCACACAGAGCTCTACCGGGGCGCCGAATACGTGGTTGACTTCATTCCCAAGGTGAAGCTCGAAGTGGCCGTGGCCGACGAGCTGGTGGCCCGGGTGGTGGAGACCATCGAAAGTACCGCCAAGACCGGCCGTATCGGCGATGGCAAGATATTCATTCTCCCCCTCGATGAGGCGGTCAGGATCAGGACCGGCGAGAAGGGTGCCGACGCAATTTAAGAAAGAGATTATCGAATCACTGGAGGTATACCATGAAGTGGAAACTGCCTTTCATTACCCTTGCCCTGGCCGCAGCTGTCGCCTTGGCCCCGGCTGTCATCCTCGCCGAGGAAGCCAAGGAAAGTGTTGCCCCGGTCCAGGCCGCCGCGACCTCGGCCCAGCAGGCAACCCCTGCGGCAGCGACCGCTCCCGCCGCCCCGGAGGCTCCCAAGAACGTGGACCCGGTTCTCAACACCGGCGACACTGCCTGGATGCTGGTTTCCTCAGCGCTGGTCCTGCTGATGATCCCGGGCCTCGCCCTCTTCTACGGCGGCATGGTCCGCCAGAAGAACGTCCTTTCCACCATGATGCACTCCTTCGTGGCCATGGGGATCGTCGGCGTCCAATGGGCGATCATCGGCTACTCGCTGGCCTTCGGTCCCGATGCCGGCGGCGGTCTCGTCGGCAACCTGAGCAAGGCGATGCTGAACGGACTCATTACCTTCAAGGACGGCAACCCGGTTTATGCCCTCTTTCAGAACGTTCCGACCGAGCCCGGCTCAATTCCTGAATATGTGTTCGCCATGTACCAGTGCATGTTCGCCATGATCACCGTGGCCCTCATCTCAGGCGCCCTGGCCGAGCGGATCAAATTCTCCGCCTACTGCGTCTTTGTGCTCCTCTGGACCACCATCGTCTATGATCCCCTTGCCCACTGGGTCTGGATGGTGGACGGCTGGCTCTTCAAGAAGGGGGCCCTCGATTTTGCCGGCGGCACCGTTGTTCATCTTTCCTCCGGTATCTCGGCTCTGGCGTTACTGATCTTCCTCGGCAAGCGGCATGGCTTCCCCCACGAGCGGATGGCCCCCCACAGCCTCCCCCTGACCCTGATCGGCGTCGGCCTCCTCTGGTTCGGCTGGTTCGGCTTTAACGCCGGCAGCGCCATCGTCGGCGTCAACTGCTCCGATGCGGCGGGCGGCTTGGCCGGCCTCGCCTTTGCAACCACCACCATCGCCCCTGCCGCCGGCGGTCTTGCCTGGATGATCGCCGAGTGGATCCATTCCGGCAAGCCCTCGGCCCTCGGTTTCGGTTCCGGCGTCGTGGCGGGCCTCGTCGGCATCACCCCCGCCGCCGGCTTCGTGCAGCCAGGCTCGGCCATCATCATCGGCCTCGGCGCTGGCGTCGTCTGCTACCTGGGTATTCTCATGAAGGCCAAGTTCAAGTATGACGACTCCCTCGATGCCTTCGGTGTGCACGGGGTGGGGGGTACCTTCGGTGCTCTAGCCACCGGTGTTCTCGCCACGGTCGGCGCCACGGGCCTCATGTCGGGCAACTTCAAGCAGTTCATGACCCAGGTGATTGCGGTTGTTGCCGCCGGCGCCTACGCCTTCATCGTCACACTGATCATCGCCTTCGCTCTCGACAAGACCATCGGGCTCCGTGTGGAGAAGGAAGACGAAATCATGGGCCTCGACCAGACCCAGCATTCCGAGTCGGCCTACAACTGACCATTCTGCCGATCTATCCGCATCACCCGAAGCCGCCCTTGCCGGGGCGGCTTTCTTTATGCCTCAAATGTGGGCGCTTTGGTGCCTAATTGGTGAGCATTTTGGGTGCCGTTTGCCTGAGCTCATCTCCAACTATCCGATAAACCGCATGTTATTTATGGCATGCCTCGTGCCTACAGAAAAGGTGGCACTCTATTCAACCGGTCTGAACCAGAGGACCCATGGCGGATGCACTGGCAAAATACCTCTCTGACAACGGCAACGTGGAAGGGGAGTTCCTGGAGCTGCTGGCCTTCAACGAGAAGATGGCCGAGCTGGGGAGGATGGCAGCCGGAGTGGTTCACGAGCTGAACACCCCCCTGTCGGTCATCGTCTCGGCCACCCAGATGATTCTCCGGGAGGAGGAGCTGCCGGAATTTGTCCGCGAGATGGTGGAGCGGGTCAACGAGGAGGCCCATCGCCTGGCGGAACTGACCAAGGGGGTCCTCTCCTTTGCTCGCCGGGAAGGAACGGAGCGGGCCGAGGCGGACGCGAATCAGGTCATCGGCGAGGTTATGACTTTTCTTCGCTTTGAGGCCCGGAAGCGGGCCGTCGGCGTCGTGGAGGACCTGGATTTTCGTCTTCCCTTCATTGCCGCCGATGCCAACCGGGTGAAGCAGGTCATCATTAATCTGGTCATGAACGCCCTTCAGGCCATGGGAGAGGGGGGGACGCTTTTCCTCCGTACGGTTCAGGAAAGTGAAACGGCCGTGACGGTGCAGGTGGCCGACACCGGCCCGGGCATCCCCCCTGCAGCCCTGGACCGGATCTTCACCCCCTTCTTCACCACCAAGGAGCCGGGGGAGGGGACCGGGCTCGGCCTCTTCATCACCCGCAAGCTCATGGAAGGGATCGGCGGCACCATCGCCGTGGCGAGCGTGGTGGGGGAGGGGACCACTTTCACCCTGACCTTCCCCGTGGCCGAATAACAGGGTTGTTTTTCCTCCGTGTGCTCCGTTGCTCCGTGTTATTCTTACGGGCAAACACAATGGCACGGAGGAATCATGATGAAGGCATTTCTGGAGACGGCGGTCCGGGCCGCGCGCAGCGCCGGCGCCATCCAGCGGGAGCGGCTCTGGAGCGAGCACGACATCCGCTTCAAGGGGGAGATCGATCTTGTCACCGAAGTGGACCGGGCGTGCGAGGATCTGATCGTCGCCACCATCCGCGGCGCCCATCCCGGCCATGGCATTCTGGCTGAGGAGGGGACGCGGGATGCAGGCATCTCCCGCCACCGCTGGATCGTCGACCCCTTGGACGGCACCACCAACTACGCCCACGGCTTCCCCTGGTTCTGCGTCTCCATCGCCCTGGAGATCGACGGCGAAGTGAGGCTCGGCGTCATCTATCACCCGGTCATGGACGAGCTCTTCACCGCCGTGAAGGGTGAAGGGGCCTTCGTGAACGGCAGGCCGATCCGTGTGTCGGGGCGCCATCCCCTCAAGCAGTGCCTCCTGGCCACCGGCTTTCCCTACGACCGGACCCGCGACAACGAGAACAACTTCGCCAACTTCTTCAACTTCCAGTTTGCGGCCCGTGCCGTGCGCCGGGCAGGGGCCGCGGCCCTGGACCTGGCCTACGTGGCCGCCGGACGGCTCGACGGCTACTGGGAGCTGAAGCTGAAACCCTGGGACGTGGCCGCCGGCCAGCTCCTGGTCAACGAGGCGGGGGGGAGGGTCACGAACCACGCCGGCGAGCCCTTCTCCATCGACGACCATCGCATTCTTGCCTCCAACGGCATCGTTCACCGTGAAATGCTGGAGATCCTTGGTTGCGAGGCTAGGTGAGAAAACCGGTTGACGGTATATGACTTGTTTGCTAGAGTATCCCCAGGTTATCTTTATTTGAGTAGTGCAGAACCAGGCTTGTAAAAACTGAATAGTTTCATTTCTTATCATGAGCGACTGAGGGACTGGCCCTGTGACGTCGCGGCAACCCCCCGCAAGGGGAAGGTGCCAATTCCTGCGGAACGGCAACGTTCCGGGAGATAAGGAAGAGCGTTGCCGCCCCGCCGGCGAAAAATCCTCTTCCGCACCCCGGAAGGGGATTTTTTCTTTCAGGAGGCAATTCAATCATGAACATCGCAACTCAGGCGGCACAGATCGGACTCGAGTGGGACACCCGCACCGGCGCGGTGACGGTCCCCATCTACCAGACGGCCACGTTCCGGCACCCGGGGCTCGGCCAGAGCACCGGCTACGACTACACCCGCTCCGGGAACCCCACCCGCCAGGCGCTGGAAGAGGGAATTGCCCGCCTTGAGGGGGGCGCCCGGGGCTTCGCCTACGCCTCGGGGATGGCCGCCATAGCCAACCTCCTTCTGCTGTTCAAGAAGGGGGACCACCTGGTGGTGACCGAGGATCTCTACGGCGGCACCTGTCGTCTCTTCGATCAGATCTTCACCCAGTACGAGCTCTCCTTCACCTACGTGGATACGAGCGATGTGGAGGCGGTGCGCCGGGCCATCCGCCCCGAGACAAAGGCCCTCTTCGTGGAGTCCCTCACCAACCCGCTCCTCAAGGTGGCCGACATCGCCGCCCTTTCGGCCCTCTGCCGGGAGCGGGGGATTCTCCACATCGTCGATAACACCTTCCTCACCCCCTATCTCCTGCGCCCCTTCGACTTTGGAGCCGACATCACCGTCTACAGCGCCACCAAGTACCTGGCCGGGCACAACGACACGGTCTCCGGGCTCGTGGCGGTTAAGGACCCGCAACTGGCCGAGCGGGTCTACTTCCTCCAGAACTCGGTGGGGGCGGTCCTGGGGCCCCAGGATTCCTGGCTCACCATCCGGGGGATGAAGACCCTCTCGGTGCGCCTCGACCGGCAGCAGGAGAACGCGGCGCGGATCGCCCACTGGCTGGCGGCCCATCCGCGGGTGCGGAAGGTCTACTACCCCGGCCTCGCCGACCACCCGGGCCACGAGCTGCTCGCTCGCCAGGCCCGGGGCTTCGGTGCCATGGTCGCCTTCGAGGTGGAGGAGCACGCGCTCGTGGAGCGTTTGCTTCTCAAGACGAAGGTGATATCCTTCGCCGAGAGCCTCGGCGGGGTGGAGACCCTCATCACCTTCCCCCAGGTCCAGACCCATGCCGACATCCCACAGGAGCTCCGGCAGCGGCTCGGGATCAACGACGTGCTCCTGCGCCTCTCCGTGGGGATCGAGGACGGGGACGACCTCATCGACGACCTGGCCCAGGCCTTTGGTAATTAATCAAAAACCTACCACGGAGACATTTCATGAAATTCGGCACCCGCATTATCCATACCGGCCACACGATCGACCCGACTACCGGCGCGGTTTCGATTCCCATCTACCAGACTTCCACCTACCGGCAGGAGTCGGTGGACCATTTCGGCAAGTACGACTACGCCCGCTCCGACAACCCGACCCGGGAGGCCCTGGAGGAGACCATCGCCCAGCTGGAGGGGGGAACCCGCGGGTTCGCCTACGCCTCGGGGATGGCGGCCATCTCCTCGGCGCTGCTCCTCTTCTCGCCGGGGGATCACCTGGTGGTCTGCGATGATGTGTACGGCGGCACTTTTCGGGTGCTGACCCAGCTCTTCAGCCGGCTTGGCATTACCTCAACCTTCGTGGATGCCACCGATCTCGACGCCATCGCCGCCGCCTTCCGGCCGGAGACCAGGGGACTCTTTCTGGAGACTCCGTCGAATCCCCTCCTGAAGATCACCGATCTGGCCGGCGCGGCCCGCATAGCCCGTGAGCGAGGGGCCATCACCCTGGTGGACAACACCTTCATGACCCCCTACCTCCAGCGCCCCCTGGAGCTGGGATGCGACATCGTCCTCCACAGCGGCACCAAGTTCCTGAACGGCCACAGTGACGTGATCTGCGGCTTAGCCGTGACGAAGGACCCGGAGCTCGGCACACGGATCCGCTTCATCCAGAATGCCTTCGGCGCCATCCTCGGGCCCCAGGATTCGTGGCTTGTGCTGCGGGGCCTCAAGACCCTGAAGGTGCGGATGGAGGAGAGCCAGCAGAGCGCCGCGCGGATCGCCTCGTGGCTGGCGGGGGAAAAGCGGGTGACCCAGGTCTTCTACCCGGGGCTCACCACCCACCCCGGCCATGACGTCCATGCCCGCCAGTGCTCGGGACCCGGCGCGGTCCTCTCCTTCACCCTCGAATCCCCGGAAATTACCCGCCGGCTCCTGGAGGGGATGAAGCTGGCCGCCTTCGCCGTGAGCCTCGGCGGGGTCGAGAGTATCATCTCCTACCCGGCGAAGATGTCCCACGCCGCCATGCCCCCCGAGGAGAGGGCCGCCCGCGGCATCGGCGACACGCTCGTGCGCCTCTCGGTGGGGCTTGAGGACGCAGACGACCTCATCACCGAGTTGGATCGACTTATCAACGGCTGACGGTAACCTCCTGCTTTTGCTGACGCCCCGAAGATTTTCGGACCCGCTCCGAAGATTTCCGGGGCGTTTGTCGTGGGGAATCACCCGTTGTGGCGGACTGAGATATTTTCTTGTGTGGCAATCTTTTCGATCTTCAGGGTAAAAAGTTTCGATGTTTTGCCGATATACTATAGAGGACGTGAGAGTGGGGCTCTTTGCTCCTCCGTGGACGAGCGGCTCCAAAACGGGAAAGGACAGTCGGACGGAATGCGGATACGGACCACGTTGACGGCGGGTTGCTTCATTTTCGCCATGCTCACCGCCCTGGTGGGATACTTCGGCGGCCGTGCCATCGCCAAAATCAGCGGAGAGTTCGACCTGGTGGCGGAGGAGGTTTTCCCTGTCCTCAAGACGCTTGAGGACCTCCGGTTTGCCGGGCTGCGGATCGCTTCATCATCCGCCGAGCATACCCTCCTCATGAAACAAAAGGGAGAGGCCGAGAGGCGGGGGGACGAGATCGTGATGGTCTCGGCAGGGGTCGAGGGGCTCGAGGATTCCCTTGCCCGGCTGCATGCTCAGAGTGCCGGGCTCGATCCCGTTGGGCGGCGCCTGATGGCCGACGTGGAGCGCTCCGGGACGAAGCTTCTCGAGACGAGCAGGGTGCAACTGCGGCTTGCCCTTGTGGGAGCTTCGGAGGCGGAACTCTACAGGATAAGGAATCAGTTCGAGACAGAGGAACGGGCCTTCTCCGCAGCGGTCAGCCAGGCCTTTGCCCACGAAAACGAGGAACTGGCCGCGGCCAAGGCCGAGGTGCGCCACGCCATCCAGATGGCGCAGTTCACCATAACCGCTGCCTCGCTGGTCGCCCTCATCCTCGCCATTGGCGGCGGCACCCTCATCGCCGCTTCCATCTCCCACCCCATTGCGCTCCTCCACGACGGGGTCGAGCAGGTGGGACGGGGGCTTCTCGATACGCGGATCGACGTGGCGGCCAACAACGAGATCGGTACCCTTGCCGTTGCCTTCAACCGGATGGCAGGGGAGCTTCAATCCACCAAGGACGAGATCGTCACGGCGAAGAACTTCCTCGACAACGTGATCCAGTCCATGGCCGATGCCCTCGTCGTCCTCTCCACCGATTGGACCATTGTCAGCGCAAACCCGGCCCTCTGTCTTCTCCTGGGGTACGATGAGGAGGAGCTTGTGGGGAGCCCCTTCGGTCTGATCGTCACCGCCGGCGCCGAGGAGAGAGAGCTCCTGCGTGACATGGCCGAGCGGGGCCAGGTCCCCGACCGGGAACTCGTCTACCGGGCGAAAAATGGCGCCCGCATTCCGGTTGCCGTGTCCGGGGCGGTCATGAGGAATCCCGCGGGAGATATGGTGGGGGTCGTCTGTATCGCCCACGACATCAGCGAGCGCAAGCGGTCCGAGGAGGAGATCCGTCAGCTGGCCTTCTATGATCCGCTCACCCGGCTTCCCAACCGCAGCCTCTTCCAGGAGAGGCTTTCACAGGTTATTAGCCGGAGCCGGCGCGACGGGGGGACAATCGCCCTTCTCTTTCTTGATCTGGACCGTTTCAAGGATATCAACGACATCATGGGGCACGCCTGCGGCGACCAGCTCCTGACGGCCGTTGCCGACCGACTCAGGGGGAGCCTCCGTCCGTCCGACTTCCTGGCCCGGCTTGGCGGCGACGAGTTCGTCTTCCTGGTTACCGATCTCCGGGACAAACGGAGCGTGGCGAGCCTGGCCCACGCCGTCCTTGAGCAGTTCGCCTCTCCCTTCGAGATCGACGGCAAGGAGCTGTTCATCTCCACGAGCGTTGGTATCGCCCTTTCTCCCGAGGATGGCGAGGACGGCGACACCCTTCTCAAGCACGCCGACATGGCCCTCTACGCGGCCAAGGAGCAGGGGCGAAACGCCTTCAGTTTCTTCTCGGAGGAATTGAACCGCGAGGCCCATGAGCGCCGCAGGCTTGAGGGGAGCCTCCGTCGGGCCTTTGCCAACGGGGAGTTCTTCCTGGAGTATCAGCCCCAGATCGATCTTCGCAGCGGCCGGGTCTTCAGCTTCGAGGCGCTTCTGCGCTGGCGTGATCCCGAAGGGGAACTCATTCCCCCCGATCGCTTCATCCCGGTGGCCGAAGAGATGGGGCTCATCCGCCGGCTCGGCGAGTGGGTCATGGCAACTGCCTGTCTGCAATGCCGGCAGTGGCAGCGGCCGGGGCTCCCCCCTGTCCGGGTGGCGGTCAACGTGTCGGGGCACCAGTTCAACCAGCCGGGTTTCATCGACATGGTCGACCGGGTCCTGGAGGAGACGGGGCTCGCCCCGGAGCTCCTGGAGCTGGAACTGACCGAGAGCTCCCTCATGGCGGGGGAGCAGGAAACCATCATGACCCTCATCGACCTGAAAGTCCGGGGGATGCATCTCGCCATCGACGACTTCGGCACCGGCTATTCCTCCCTCAGCTACCTCAAGCACTTCCCCATCGACCGCCTCAAGATCGACCGTTCCTTTGTCCGGGACATCGTCAAGGACCTGGACGACCGGGCCATTGTCGAGGCGATCATCGCCATGGCCCATACCCTGGGGCTGCGGGTGCTGGCCGAGGGGGTCGAGCACGAAGATGAGCTGGAACTGCTCCGGGAGCGGGGGTGCGACGAGGTGCAGGGGTTCTACTTTGCGCGCCCCTTGCCGCCGGAGGGCCTTGAGGAGCATCTGAAGGCCCGCTGAGAAATCCCCGTTGTTAACGCCTCTCCCCCATTGTCCCTTTCCCTTGTTTCTGGTTACCCCTCGGCGCTTTTGCAAATTTGCAAATAATGCTGGATTTTTTCATAGTGTATACATACTATGTCCCCTGACTTCGCTGACTTTACAGGATAGGGGATTCTCGTGCACGGCTACCTCTTCGCCTTCATGCATAACCTGAAGCTGCGCTGGAAGATGCTGGTGCTCGTGCTCCCCCTCGTCACGGTGCCCATCGTCGTGGTCGGCGGGGTTATCGGCTACATCTCCACCAAGCAGGCCTACCGTGGGGTCACCCAGACCAGCAAGGACGACCTTGCGCACATGGCCAGCTTCACCATCGACCTCCTCAACTCCCACCACCAGCAGTTTCAGGTCTACAAGCAGGACAAACAGCGAAGCACCAACCTGGAGCTGGCCACCCTCACCAGTCTGGCCTACAACCTGGTGGAGGCCGAACACCGCCAGTACAAGAGCGGCAAGATCGACCTCCACACCGCCAAGGACGAGGCCCGCAAGGCCCTCAAAAGGGTCAACGTGGGGGCCACCGGCTACATCTACGCCATGACCACCAAGGGGGACCTGGAGGTACACATCGCCCAGGAGGGGGAGAACGTCTACGATGAAAAGGACGAGAACGGCCGCCCCTTCATCCGGATCATGTGCGAGAACGCCCTGAAGTCCAAGCCGGGGGAGGTCCTCTACATCGTCTACCCGTGGCGCAACGAGATGCTCGGCGACAAGTATCCCCGCAACAAGGTGGTGGCCTACCGCTATTTCCGGGAGTGGGACTGGATCATCGCTTCCGGCGGCTACCTGGAGGAGACCTACGAAGATGTCGCCTTCGAGCGCCGCTCCTTCCAGGAACTGAAGGACAAGATCAAGAGCAAGAGGGTGGGGCAAACCGGTTACATCTTCTGCATGGATGAAAAGGGGGACTTCACCATCCACCCCACGGAGGAGGGGAAGAATCTCCTCGACGCGGTGGACTCCAGCGGCCATAAATTCATCAAGGAGATGGCGGAGAAAAAGCGGGGATGGATTCGCTACCCCTGGCGCAACCCGGGGGAGAGCCATACGCGGATGAAGATCGTCCGCTACGACTACTTCAAACCGTGGGGATGGATCGTGGCTGTTGGCTCCTACGAGGACGAGTTCTACCGGGAGGCCAACAAGATACGGGGCCGGATCGCGGCCACCATGACGCTGCTGACCATCGCGTCGTGCATCGCGGCCACGGGCCTGGTCTTCCTGGCCGCCAAGGTTCTCACCGATCCCATCAACCACATGATCGAGGTGATCCGCCGGGTGAAGAAGGGGCGGCTCGACGAACAGATGGATGTGGAAACGGGGGACGAGCTCGGCGAGATGGCCGCCGCCTTCAACCGGATGACTTCCATGATCCGCCAGAACAAGGAGATGGAGGCGAGTCTCGCCCAGCAGGGGAAGATGGCGTCCCTCGGCGTCCTCTCCTCGGGGGTGGCCCACGAGATCAACAACCCCCTGGGTGTCATCCTCGGCTATGCCTCCTACATCGAGGGTAAGACCAGCGAGGATGACCCCAACTACAAGTTCATCCACGAGATCAAGCGGGAGAGCAAGCGGTGCAAAAAGATCGTCCAGGATCTCCTCTCCTACGCCCGCACTCCCAAGCCGGTTCTGGAGTGGACCGACGTGAACGACCTCCTGGAGCAGATCGTGGATTTCGCCGCCAACCACACCGACATGCACCACGTGACCATCGTGAAGGATCTCTCCCCCGAGCTGCCGCGCGTCATGGCCGACGGCGATCAGATCCGTCAGGTGGCCATCAACCTGATACTGAACGCCGGCGCAGCCATGGCCGGGGAAGGTACCCTGACGGTCAAGAGCTTCCTCGACGCCGAGGGGCACATGACCATCGTCTTCAGCGATAACGGCTCGGGGATCCCCCGCGAGGACATGGAGAAGATCTTCGAGCCCTTCTTCACCACCAAGGACAGGGGGACGGGGCTCGGCCTTGCCATCACGAAGCAGATCATCGAGATGCACCACGGCAAGATCAGCATCCTGAGCGAGGTGGGGAAGGGGACCGACGTTATCGTGAAGCTTCCGGTGGACCGGGACGAGCTGTAATGGATTTATCCAACGAATTTTTACCCTAGGGGTTTGCCGTGTCCGACAAAAAACGCATCATGGTAATCGACAACGAGGAAGGGCTCTGCCGGATGATGGAGGCGGTGCTTCTGGACAGCGGCTACGCCGTGAAGGGGTACACCCGCTCCTTCGAGGCGGTGGAGGAGTTCAAGCCCGGCGACTGGGACCTGGTGGTCTCCGACATCAAGATGCCGGGCATGGACGGGCTGGAGGTGCTCCAGCGGATCAAGGCCAAGGAGCCGACGATTCCGGTTATCATGATCACCGCCTACGCCACGGTGGAGATGTCGATTCAGGCCCTGCGCCGCGGGGCCTACGACATGCTGACCAAGCCCTTCGAGCCCGAGGAACTCCTCTACCGGGTGAAAAACGCCCTCAAGCACACCGAACTCCTGGAGGAGAACCGTGAGCTGCGCGAGGAGCTGGTGGGGAAGTTCCGCTTCGACAACATCATCGGCGCCTCGGACGGGCTCAAGGGGGTTCTGGAGAAGGTGGAGAAGATCGCCATCCGCGACACCTCGGTGCTGATCACCGGCGAGTCGGGGACCGGCAAGGAGCTCATTGCCCAGGCGATCCACTACAACTCGGTCCGCAAGGAGAAGAAGTTCGTGGCCATAAACTGCGGGGCCCTGCCGGAGACGCTTTTGGAGAGCGAACTCTTCGGCTACCGGAAGGGGGCCTTCACCGGCGCCAAGGAGAACCGCCAGGGGCTTCTGGAGGCGGCCGACGGGGGGACCCTGTTTCTCGACGAGGTGGGGAACCTCCCCATGAACGTGCAGAAGACGCTCCTGCGTTTTCTCCAGGAACAGGAGTTCCACCGCATCGGCGACACGAACCCCACCAAGGTGGATGTGCGGATCATTTCGGCCACCAATGCCGATCTCAAGGAGGGGGTCAAGAGCGGCTCCTTCCGCGAAGACCTCTACTATCGCCTCAACGTGGTGAACCTCCATCTCCCGCCGCTGCGGGAACGCAAGGGGGACATCCCGCTTCTGGCTGCCCACTTCATCGCCCTGCAGAACAAGAAGTTCGTCACCGCCATCAAGGGGCTCGCCCACGATGCCCTGGAGGCGGCCGTGGGCTATGCCTGGCCCGGCAACATCCGCCAGCTCAGGAACGTGATCGAGGCCTGCACCGCCATGGAAAACGGCGACTACATAACCCTCCCGGTTCTCTCCCAGTTCATCGAGCTTCCCGAGATCCAGGACGAGCAGGCCGCCGATGTTGAGGGAGAGGAGGGAGATTACGCCCGGGCCCTTTCCCGCTTCGAAATGGACTACATCCGTGGGCTGTTGCGCAAGAACCGCGGCAACGTGGAGGCCGCCGCCCGGGAGGCGGGGATGAACATGGCCACCATCTACCGGAAGATGAAAAAGTATAACCTGAGGCGGGAGGAGTCTCCCTAGGATACTTCCGCGCCCTCGCATTTCTGCAAAATGCCCTCACATCCCTCTCGCACCCCTGCGAGGATGCAGTTCTGAATCTGATAAGTATCCAGAATGTTTGAGTTTTGAGTTGTCGGGTTCGGTTCCCATGACTACGGTTCTCGGGAACGGGACAACCCACCTCCTTGCACACCTGCAAAAACAGCGTTCGAAATCTCCCCGACCCACCCTCCTCGTTTTGAAGAGTATTCGCTCGTAATTATCTGTAATCACTGGATTAATTTATTTCTGAAAATATTTTCACCGAGTTGGTATACAGGTTGCTCTTACCATAATCAGTTACTCCTTCGAAAGCATGGGTCGGAGCCGGGGATGGTGACGACCAGATGAGCCGGCCCCCCTCCCATGCACGGCAACAATAACCAACACGGTTTAGCAATAGAGGTTTCCATGAAGGACGGAATTGTCTGCCCCTTCTACGGCAAAAGCGATGATACCTGCGACGTGGGGTGCGGCTACATATCTCCCTACGACGTCAATATGATCATCAAGTTCTGCAGCTGCCGGTACCGCGAATGCATGAAGTACCAGGAGCTGGCGGAGCGGTTTCCCCATGAGGTACTTACACCGGTAAAGTGTTGAGCAATAAAAGGAGGCTGTCATGCTGTACAACCTGAGTCTGCACCTTGAAGGCCCGTATATCCTGTATGCCCTGACGATCGTAGCTGCCTTAACGGTTATTTCTTTGGTAAAGGAGAAGAGAGATGAGCGAAAGAGAGCTTGAACTGCTGGCTAGAATCGAGCAACTGGAGCGTCACACCTGGCGCAACAGCTCCATCCTCCGTGCGGTCGCCATGGTGGCCGGCACCGCCATGATCGGGATCATCGTCGCCTCGGGTGTTGTGGGCGGCGGCCACGGCAGCCACTGGACCGGCCCGGCCTGGAACACCATGTGGCTCTATGGATTGTTTGCCGCCAATGCCGTCTCCATGTTCTGGACGACGCACAAGGACTAGAGAGGGGACAGCCATGCCAATGTCAATCAAGAACGCAATCCTGCTCCTCGTCGTGGTAGCACTCTGCGCCGCCTTCAGCATGAGGATGTTCCAGGGACTCGACGAAATGATGGGCGACCAGTACTGGATCGTCGACACCACTCAGGGAGACCACGGGTGGTACGCCATGGGGCTTCTTCCCCATGTGAAGACGGTGGCCAAGGATGTGGTCAAGGCCGCAAACACCGACGCAGACCCCGCCAACAATTACGAAATCTATGCCCAGGCAGGCGATTTCGCCGGCAACTCGGTCTACGGGATCTGCTACGGCATTCCCCTTATCATGTACCTGATATGGTTCGCCTTCATACTCGGCTTTCCCGACCGGGTCGACCCGTATCTGTTGCCGCGCAAGATATTCACCCTTGCCGTCATCACCACCTGTTCGATTATCGTGAACCTCTTCCTGATGCGGATCACCGCCGACTTCGCCACCGACCCCATGGCGCGTATCGCCAACGTGGCGGGGAATCATGCATCGCTCCTGTTCCACAATGCCGGCATCTGGTTCGCCATCCTCTTCTCGGCCCTGGGAACCCATGCCCATTCCGCCCAGGAAACGTCAGCCCCCGACAGCCGCCAGTGGCAGACCCAGGCCAACGAGAAGTTCTCCTGGATGTTCATCCTCCTGGGCGCCGTGACCGTGCTTGAACTCTTCCTGGTCAAGAACAAGCTTGCCCTCTCCGACGCGGCGGTCGACTACTCGGTCTGGATTATCTGGGTGGTTATCTTCATGCGGATGTTCGGCTTTTCCCCCAAGTATTGGATCAAGCGCGGCCGCGGCCTCGGCATCATGTTCGTCGGCACCGCCCTGACCCTTGTTGCCTTCTACTTCCTGGAGCGGTTCACGGGGACTCTCGGCGCGGGCTTCGCCTCCCCGATTCTGGCCAAGGCCCTTGGCGTGGAGAACCAGAACATCGGCCTCTCTCTCATGATCTCCATCTACCTGATCTTCTGGATGGAATTCTCCGCGGCAATCCGGATGAACGGCCCGGCAAAGAAGGCGGTGGAGCAGAAGCACTGAAATCGGGGACCCGGGACCGGGGACCAGAATTCATAAAGCAAAGAGGCGGCGGGATATCCCGTCGCCTCTTTGCTTTTCTGCGCTTCCCACTGCGTGTTTCTACCGGTGCTCCACGACCACCTGCATCCCTTCCAGTTCTTCCTCAAGGGTGGTAATGAGCCGTTCCACCATCTCCCGGTAGTCGCCGGGAAGCTCCTCGACACCCCGCAGCGCCGTGTCAAGGCGCCGGGCCGCGCCGAGGGCCGCCTTCAGGGGGACCGACGGATCGCTCACGGGCTCTTCGCGGGTTTTGGCCACCTCCCGGAACTGCTTCAGCACCGTGGGGTGGCTCCGCTCCTGCTCCACGATGCTCTTTCGCAGGCCGGCGTACTCCTCGTCGGAGAATCCCTTCTCCTCCCGGGCCTGGCGCAGGAGATCGACGGAGCGGTAGTCGGGGAAGGGGCGGGGCTCTTCCCGGCGGGCCATGAGCTCCGGCTCGTTCTTTTCCATGAAGCGGTAGGCAAGAGTCAGCTTCTGGGCCGTTTCCTTCTTGATCCTGATCTCCTTCGAGCAGTAGTCCTCGAAGCTCCCGTACCCCCACTCCCGGTAGAGGCTGCGGGAGTTTACCGACAGGAGCCGGTCCCCCAGTTCCACCCACGAAGATTTGAAGCGTTTGGCGGTTTCCAGCACCTGGAAGCGCTCCGACGAGGGGTCCAGTTCCTCCATGATGCGCTCGATGAGGCGTTCGCCCGATGACTTGGGGATGTCGGTCATGATTGGTTCTCCTTGTTCGGTTCTCTTCCGAGTGATACCACAGAACTCGTTCCTCACCAACGGCAGAATGATGTGGGCCCATGTTTTGCCTTGGCTGGGGGAAACGGTTCAGGGTACAATTCAAAAGTTTGTTATTGATTACCACTAAACGAGGGAGTCCCCATCGATGAAAAAACTGAAGATACTTATGGCCGCATCCGAATGCGTCCCCTTCGCCAAGGAAGGGGGGCTTGCCGACGTGGTGGGGGTGCTGCCGAAGCACCTGGCCCGCATGGGGCACGACGTGCGGGTGGTGATGCCCCGCTACAGAAGGGTTGATCGGGAGCGCTACGGCCTGAAGGAGCTTCCCGGCGTGCTCGTGGTTCCCATGGGGATCATCGGCAACCAGTACTGCGGCGTGTGGGAGGGAAGACTCCCCGGTTCCGAGGTGCCGGTCTATTTCCTGGAGCACGAGGGGTACTACGGCCGCGACGGTCTCTATGAGGTGAACAACGAGGGGTTTCTCGACAACGACAACCGCTTCGTCTTCCTCTCCAAGGCAGCCCTGGAACTGCCGAAGATGATCGGTTTCGAGCCCGATCTGCTCCACGCCCATGACTGGCACACGGCGGCCATCCCCGTCCTCGTCAACACCTCCTATGCCGACGACCCCTACGTGGGGGGAAAGGCCACGGTACTCAGCGTCCACAATATGCAGCACCAGGGGAACTTTTACGAGGGGCTCATGGATGTGCTCGATATCGGCTGGGAGCACTTTACCTTTCTGGGCCTCGAGAAGGACGGCGAGACGAACCTCCTCAAGGGGGGGCTCTACCACGCCACGCTCCTCAACACGGTGAGCGAGGGGTATGCCCGGGAGATGCAGACCCCCGCCTACGGCTGGGGGCTCGACGGGGTGGTGCGGGAGCGGGCCGCCGACCTCTACGGCATCCTGAACGGGGTCGACTACGACGACTGGAACCCGGAGGTGGACCCCTACATCGCGGCCCGCTACTCGGCCGCCGACCTCTCGGGTAAAAAGCTCTGCAAGCGGGATCTCCAGCGGACCTTCGGCCTCCCGGAGCGGGACGACGTCCCCCTCTTCGGCCTGGTGTCACGCCTCGTGAAGCAGAAAGGGGTCGACATTCTGGCCGAGGCGATTCACCGCATCCTGGCCCTCGATGTCCAGTTCGTCATGCTCGGGGCCGGCGAGCCCTGGACCCACTTCTACTTCGGCGACATCAGGAACGCCTACCCC
>CAJPFF010000103.1 GCA_905339345.1 Geobacteraceae bacterium
TTCGAAGAGTACGACGAGCTGCGGCCGCAGGGGCTCGCACGCAAATTCGCCATCTGACGGCGTCTGGTTCGCGGTGCTCCGCGAACGTTTCCCCCAACGGGATCAGGCCCGGCGCCCGCGCCTGTTCGCGGGCAACAAAAAAGGCCGCATACTGCGGCCTTCGTTGCATCTGATGGTGCCCAGGAAGGGACTCGAACCCCCACGGAGTTACCCGCTAGTACCTGAAACTAGTGCGTCTACCAATTCCGCCACCTGGGCATCTCAGGAAGTCTTGGATTCTATCATCAAAAAAACAAACTCATTCCAACAACCCACGACTGCCGTCGGCGCCGAGCTGATGAGCGAAGTGGAAGGCACGGTGCAAGGCCACCGTGACGGTCACGGCTTTCTGATCCGCGACGATCGCCAACCCGATCTCTATCTGTCGCCGCAGGAGATGCGCGCGGTGCTTCACCGCGACCGGGTGAAGGCGCGCATCATCCGCTACGACCGCAAGGGCCGACCCGAGGGGCGCATTCTCGAAATCCTCGAGCGCCGCAAGTCACCGATCATCGGCCGCCTGCTGCACGAGAGCGGCATCTGGCTCGTCGCCCCCGAAGACAAGCGCTACGGGCAGGACATCATGGTGCCCAAGAATGCGATCGCCAACGCGACCGCGGGGCAGGTGGTGGCGATCGAGCTGACCGAGGCGCCATCGCTCTATTCGCAGCCGATGGGCCGTGTGACCGAGGTGCTGGGCGAGATCGACGACCCCGGCATGGAGATCGAGATCGCGGTGCGCAAGTACGAGGTGCCGCATCGGTTTTCGCCCGAGACGCTGGCCCAGGCGGCGGCGTTGCCGGACAGGATCCGCCCGGTCGATTGCAAGAACCGCATCGACCTCACCGACGTGCCGCTGGTCACCATCGACGGTGAAGACGCGCGCGACTTCGACGATGCGGTGTACTGCGAGCCGGCCAAGGTCGGCCGCAGCAAGGGCTGGCGTCTGGTGGTGGCCATCGCAGACGTCAGCCACTACGTCAAGCCCGGCGAGCCGATCGACGATGACGCCTACGAGCGTGCCACCTCGGTGTATTTCCCCCGCCGCGTGATCCCCATGCTGCCGGAGAAGCTCTCCAACGGCCTGTGCTCGCTGAACCCGCTGGAGAAGCGCCTCGCGATGGTGTGCGACATGCTCGTCACCACGACCGGCGACATCCACGCCTACCAGTTCTTTCCGGCGGTGATCTGCTCGCACGCACGTTTCACCTACACCGAGGTGGCGGCCATCCTTGCCAACACCCGCGGGCCCGAGGCGGCGCGCCGCGGCGATCTGGTGGCCGAGTTGCTGAACCTCAACGAGGTCTATCGTGCGCTGCTGAAGGCCCGCGCGAAGCGCGGCGCGGTCGACTTCGAAACGACCGAAACCCAGATCGTGTGCGACGAAAACGGCCGCATCGAGAAGATCGTGCCGCGCGTGCGCACCGAAGCGCACAAGCTGATCGAAGAGGCGATGCTGGCCGCCAACGTGTGTGCCGCGGATTTCATCTCGCTGCACAAACATCCCTGCCTGTATCGCGTGCACGAAGGGCCGACACCCGAGAAGAAGACGCTGCTGCAGAACTACCTCAGGCAACTGGGCATCGGCCTGGCGATCGGCGACGACCCGACGCCGGGCGAGTACCAAGCGATCGCCGAAGCGACCAAGGACCGGCCCGACGCACTGCAGATCCACACCATGCTGCTGCGCTCGATGCAGCAGGCGATCTACACCGCCGACAACAGCGGCCATTTCGGGCTTTCGTATGAGGCCTATGCGCACTTCACCAGTCCGATCCGGCGTTATCCGGACCTGCTTGTCCACCGCGTGATCAAGGCGCTGCTGCACGGCAAGCGTTATCACCTAAGCACCGGCGCGATCGAAGATGCGCCGAAGCCACGCAGGGCGGCCAAGCCCTCGAAGACGCCGATGACGCCCGAGATGGAGGTGTGGGAGGTGGCAGGTGCGCACTGCAGCGCCAACGAACGCCGCGCGGACGAGGCGTCGCGCGACGTCGAGGCCTGGCTCAAGTGCCGCTACATGCGCGAGCATCTTGGCGAGGAGTTCGCCGGCACCGTCACGGCGGTGACGAGCTTCGGCCTGTTCGTGACGCTCGATGCGCTGTATGTCGAGGGCCTGGTGCACATCACCGAGCTGGGTGGCGAGTACTACCGCTTCGACGAAGTCAAGCAGGAGCTGCGCGGCGAGCGCACCGGGGTGCGCTACGTGGTCGGTGCGCGTGTGCGGGTGCAGGTGAGCCGCGTCGATCTCGACGGCCGCAGGATCGACTTCCGCATGGTTCGCGACAGCGATGAAGACGCAGCCCTGATCCGTGCGCGGCGCGACCGGCTGGTGGGGCGCTCCGGCTCGGCGGTGGCCGAACTGGAGTCGGTGAAGGAAGCCGACCGCGCGGTGAAGGCATCGACCAAGGGCAAGGGAAAGGCCTCGGGGAAGACCGCGCACCCGGTGCGCGCCGCCAAGGCCGCTGCGCGCAAGTCGTCGGCCAAGCCCGCGCGGCGAAGCTGAGGTCGCCGGCGCCGGCCGAGAGACTGC
>CAJPFF010000104.1 GCA_905339345.1 Geobacteraceae bacterium
CAGGCCTGACGCAACAACGCGATGCCATGCGCGCCGTGCTGCCAGGCCGTTTCCATATCCGTAAGCTGCAGCCCGCCCAGCGCATACACCGGGATCGAACAGCCCATTGCGATCCTGGAAAACTTTTCCCAGCCAAGCGCAGGTTCGCCCGGATGCGAGAGCGTAGGCAGCACCGGGCTCAACAGCGCAAAGTCGCAGCCCAGCTCTTCCGCACGACGCAACTCCGTCGCGTTATGGCAGGAGGCTGCGCACCATTCCACAGCGGGACGTTCGTGCAGCTCGGCCAATTGCCCACCATTCAGATGCACGCCATCCGCACCGATCTCTGTTGCCAGCTCGATGTCAGCATTAATCAAAAGACGTGCGTCATACTGTTTCATTAAGGGCAACATCTTGAGCGCCAATTCGCGCAACGCCTCGCGCGAATAATTCTTCTCGCGCAACTGCACCAGCCGCAACCCATTGCGCAGCGCCGCCTCCAGCCGCTGCATGAACGCCTCCTCACCCAGCTCCTTTATATTGCTGATGGCATACAACGCAGGCAACTCCAGCGCCCGCAGGATGGGCGCGTTGGCGGGCAACACAGGAGAAACCGTAATGCCGTCATTCCCGCGCAGGCGGGAATCCAGCGGTTTAATTAAACTGGGTTCCCGCCTGCGCAGGAACGACGAAACCGAATTTTCCTGAAGTGGATCAACATGTGGGAGTCGCTGCCACGCAAACTCCTGCCCCTCATGCGGATGCATCTCGCCGCTCCACGCCGTCACACGAAAAAAATTCAACCGCACCGTTGCATGCGGATACGTGAACACACGGGTAAGCCACGGGTAGGCAGTTTCTACTTCAATGCCCAACTCCTCGCGCAGCTCGCGCACCAGCGCATGGTGAGGCGTTTCGCCGGGTTCTACTTTGCCACCGGGGAATTCCCAGTAGCCGGCCCAGATTTTGTCGGAGGGGCGTTGGGCGAGGAGGAAGGAGCCGTCTGGTTTTTGCAGAACGGCGGCGGCGACTTCGACTATTTTTGTTTGTTGTGAAGAATCACTCAATGGAATTTCTCATGTGTAAGGTGGACGCCCACCAATTATTAGATCAAAGGCAAATTCGCCGGGGGTAGCCCGGCAGCTAGTCACTTTTCTTGTCTTGCCAAGAAAAGTAACCAAAAGAAGGCGCCCCCAATCCACCACCTCTTCGAGGTTCCCTGCGTTGCTCGACTGGTCAGGCTTCCTCATAAACTCGCACGATCCGCTACGCGGCCACGTGCTCAAACATATTCGTCAGAATTCCCTGACCAGCCTCCGCT
>CAJPFF010000105.1 GCA_905339345.1 Geobacteraceae bacterium
GGATTTCGCGCTCCCCGGCGACGCCTGCAACACCTACGCGGTCACCTACCAGAAACTGAAGGAGTTCGAGGACGACCTCCACAAACACGTGCACCTGGAAAACAATATCCTTTTCCTGAAAGCGGAAAGAGATCTGATCCCCTCGTCATTGTGAGTGTGATTAACGGGCGAGGCGCCAACCGGGCTTGTCGGTCGGGGATGGGTGACTATGACTGAGAAAAAGCGCGGCAAGGACAGGTTGCAGATAGACCCGTTCGAGTTGAAACTGGCTAGGGAAGTGGAGCGGCTTCTATTCCCGAAGAGTTCCCCCGTTTGCACGTGGAACTGCATCGGCGTGAAGAACCGCACGGCGGGGGTGCTGGGCGGAGACTATTTCGACTCCATCCCCCTGCCGGACAGCCGATTGGCCCTCATTATCGGTGATGTCACCGGCCACGGCCTCCACGCATCTGTCGTGATGTCGATGCTCTACGGATTCATCCACCATGCGGCATTCGAACTGATTGAACCGAAAGAAATCGCCGCACAGGTAAACAAATTTCTCACCCATTTTGCCGAGCGGTCCCGGACGTTCGACCTCTATTTTTCGACCACGCTCTTCATGGGGATTATCGACCCGAAGACCCTGGAACTGGATTACGTCAACGCAGGGCATGTCCCTCCCCTGGTTCGCCGTGCAGACAACATCATCGAGCTTGCCCCAACCACCAACCCCCTCGGGTATTTCGGGACACTCGATTTCCTCCCCGCCTCCTTCAGGCTGGAGCCCGGCGATCGCTTGCTTCTCTATACCGACGGAATCATCGAAGCCGTCAATCCCTCCGGCGACCGGTTCGGCCTGGAGCGCCTGAAGGAGATGCTGGCACGCAATGGGTCGGATCACCTGGAGTTCCTTGACTCCGTCTTCACGAGCCTTCAAACGTTCGGTGCCGCCGACCCGCCGGATGATGACTGCACCCTCCTTGTCGTCGATATCCACGGCCCGTCAACGGCGTAATTTCTCCAATAGTCCCGGCGCTCGCCGGTCAAAGATGCGGTAGGCCCCCAGCTTTGCCCGGTCCTCGATCACGAACCAGACAAGGGTGTAGAGCCAAACGATCCCTCCCCATCCCCATCGGAGCCATGAAGATGTACAGCCATGACCGACACGCCCCCCATGGCCTGATACAATGATGAGCTGTCAACCAGACGCTGAGTCTGGGCCGAGATCAGGTTGATCCGTATACGCTGCGCCTGCTGCTGGGCGATGAGTAGTTGCACATAGTCGGCCGCACCCAGCTGGTATTGCCGTTCCACGGATTTGAGCGAACCTTGCGCGGCCTCATGGGCGGCGGCGAAGGCGGCCAATGCCTGCGCGTCGTTTTCCACCGCGCGCAGGGTGTCGGCGACAGTGCGCAGGGCATCTAGGACGACCCTCTGGTAATTGGCAACGGCTGCATCGAAGGCAGCGAATGCTGCACGCTTTTCTGCAGAGAGGCCGGGATTGAACAGCGGTTGCGTCAATTGGCCGACAAGGCTCCACACCGCCGACCCGCTGCCAAACAGGGCGCCGGTGGTAAACGCCTGGCTGGCGAGATCGGAGCTCAGGGTGAGTTGCGGATAGAGCCTGGCCACGGCCGCCCCGTATTCGGCATTGGCCGCATGCAGCAATGCCTCGGATGCCCGGATGTCCGGGCGGCGGCGCACCAGCTCCGACGGCACGACAACAGGCAATTGGGCCGGCAGGGTGAAATCCGCGAGGGTGAAGATCGGGACATCGCCCGCGCCCGGCGCTCGGCCGGCAAGCACGGCGAGAAGATGTTCAGTCTGCTGAAGCTGCTTGCGCAGCCCGGGCAAATCGGCGCGCGTCTGCTCCGTCTGGGTTTCCAGCAACAGCACCTCGTTGGGCGATGCCTGGCCCAAACGGAGGCGTTCGCGGGCAATCCGCAACTGCTCCTCCTCGGCGTGCAGGATGGCGCCTGTGGCTTCGATCTGGGTGTCGAGCCGCGCTCGGGTGATCGCTGCGGTGACAATGTTGCCCGCAAGGGTCAGACGCACGGCTTCCACTTCGTAGCGGCGGTAGTCCGCGCGGGCGGCCAGGGCTTCCAGTGTGCGGCGGGTTCCCCCTGCAAGATCGAGGTTGTAGCGCACGCCCACGCCGGCATTGTACAGGCTGAACTCCCGCGCATTGCCATCTTGTCCGAATATGCCCGGATTCAGGCGTTGGCGTTGGGCGCTGAAACCGGCGTTCACTTGGGGATAAAGCGTCGATCCCGCACGGGCGGCATAGATCTCCTCCGCCTGACGCAACGTGGCCCGTGCAGAGGTCAGGGAGGGGCTCCCCGTGAGCGCCATCTCGATCAGTGCGTCCAGTTTGGGAGATTTCAGGCTGCGCCACCATTGGGCTTCGAGGGGCACGCCGGTGACGAACTGCTGCGCTTCACCCATTGTTGTTGGTGCGGAAGCGGTCTGCTCGGGAATAGGGGTCGCCGTGTAATTGGATACATCCGGAGCAGCCGGGCGTTTGAAGTCGGGCCCCACCGCACAGCCGGCAAGCATGAAGACAAGGGCCGGCGCCATGAGTTTCCGCGTCCACAGGAGGAATCCGGGGTGGATCATACAATGCTCCTTCCGTTCGGTCCCGCGTTCATTGGAAACCCCGCCCCTCGCCTGCTTCTTCATGTGTCACTCCGTCGCGGATGTGGTAGATGCGCTTGAAGGTAGGAATGATTTTCTCGTCGTGGGTAACAACGATAACGGCGGTCTCGAACTTGCGTGCCATGTCGTTGAGGATGCGGATGACCGCCATGGCGCGCTCTGAATCCAACGGTGCCGTGGGCTCGTCGGCCAGGATCACCGGCGGGTGGTTGACCAGGCCGCGTGCAATAGCCACCCGCTGCTGCTCGCCGCCCGACAACTGGGAAGGCATCGCTTTGGCACGGTGCTGCACGTCCAGGGCGGCGAGGAGGTCGAGGGCACGCTTGCGCGCCTCGGCGTTGGGCACTCTCGCCAGCATGGGGAGCAGTGCCACGTTGTCGGTGACGTCGATAAAGGGGATGAGATAGGGTGCCTGAAACACGAAGCCGATTTTGTCGCGACGCAGGGCGCGCAGGTCGCGAACTTTCCAGCCGTTGTCGTAGATGACCTCGCCCCCCAGCGTCATGGAGCCGGCAGTAGGGTCGATCACCGCCCCCAGACATTTGAGCAGAGTGCTTTTTCCCGAACCGGACGGGCCAATCAGGCCGACCACCTCGCCGGGCTCTACGTGCATATCGACTCCCTTCAGCGCATCGACAGCGGTGTCCCCTTGGCCGTAGCGTTTCCTCAACCCTTCGATGAGTATCCCTTTGCCGTCCATATCAACCTCCAATCGCTTCAGCCGGATCGACCTTGAGCGCCATGCGGATGGCGACGATACTGGAAAGGACGCAGATCAGCATCACGGCGAAGAAACCCGCAATGGAATCGCGCGGCATCAGCAGCACATACTTGGGAAAGAACGGCGCGGCGTAGGTGGCGGCAATCTTCCCCACCACGAAGCCGATCACCCCCAGGGCCAGCGCCTGTTGGAGGATCATGGCGGCGATGGTGCGGTTGCGGGTGCCGATGAGTTTCAGCACGGCGATCTCGCGGATTTTGTCCATGGTGAGCGTATAGATGATGAAGGCGATGATGGTCGCGCTGACAAAAGCCAGAATCACCAGAAACATTCCTATCTGCTTGGCCGAAGTGGCGATCAGTTTGCCCACGAGAATCCCTTCCATCTCTGTCCGGTCGTAGACCGTCAGGCGCTTCCACCGGCGGATGGCATCGGTCACCTCCTCCGGCGCCTGGCCCGGCTTCAGGGTAACCAGCACGGCATTGACGAAGGCGTTGGTGCTCTGGGAGGCGATAACGGCATCCAGCAGCCCCGGCACCCCGGGTTGGTTGAAGGCCGGGGTGGCCCCGGTGCGGCGCCGGCTTTGCCAAATGGCGTCGTTGTCTTTGAGGAACTGCGCTTCCTGGGCATCCTTGAGGGGAATGAACACCATCGGGTCGCCGCTCGACGACACCATTCGCCGGGTCAGGCCGACAACGGTGTAGTGATTGCGTCGTATGGCGATGCGATCCCCCAGTTTGAAGCCGGTAGCGATGTCGGCCACTGCTTCGTAGTGCCAGCGCGTGATCTGGCGTCCCGCCACCAGATAGGGAGGCCATCCGGGGGTGACGCCGATGTCGCCGGGGGCTATGCCGACGACCATGGAGCGCACATCGTTTCCCCCCTTGCGCACCTGCATGGTCAGGTACGTCACGTTAGCCGCCCGGTCGACCCCCGGCATGGCGAGGATGCTCCGATAAACGTCATCATTCAGGCTGGACGACTCCGCGTAGGGTCCCAGGGTATCCTTCTGCACCACCCACAGGTCGGCGCCGCTGTTATCCAGCAGGACCCTGCCGTCATCGACCATCCCCCGGTAGACTCCGGCCATGGTGAGCGTCACCCCTATCAGCAGGCCGAGGCCGACGCCCGTAAAGACAAACTTCCTCCACGCATGGAGTATGTCCCGGCTGGCGAGGCTTATCATTTGGACACCCCGGGGATGCGCTCCACCACGCGAACACGGCTCCGGGCGTGCAGCATCTTTTCGCTGTAACCCACGATCCGGTCTCCCTCCTTGATCCCCTCGCGCACCTGCACGAAGCCGTTCAGGTCGGAAGCTCCCACCTTAAGCGGTGCGAAACCGAGCTTCCCATCCGCGATGCGCCACACGCCGATCCCTCCGCCATTGCGCCGGATGGCGGCATTGGGGACCACGGGCGCCGCCGGGAGGGAGGGGAGATCGATGGTGACTTCGGCCAGCTCCCCCACCGGCGGCAACGGGCGGGGTATCATGTCGAAGACGACCTTGGCCAGGGTCTCTTCGGTGACGGCATCCGCCTTGGGCTCCACGCGGAGTACGCGGCCCTGCAATGCCTCTCCCTCCCGGGAGCGGAGGACAACGCGGGCGGGGAGCCCCCCTGCGAGCCCGGCCGCGTTGATCTGATCGAAGCGCACGTTGACCCAGAGAGTTTTGGGATCGATGACCTCGACCACGGCCTGGCCGGCAACGATGGTGGTACCGGGGTCGGCGTTCCGGACGGCGACCACTCCGTCGACTGGGGCGATGAGGCGCAGATTGCTCCTCTGTGCCGCCAGGGCCTCGCGATCGGAACGGGTTCGGGCGAGGTCTTCCCGGGCCGCGGCAAGCGCGGCGTCCGCTATCTGCAGTTCATGCCGCTTCGTGGTGGCGGATTCCTCGCTGGTGGAACGCACGGCCAGCAACTGTCCATAACGGTCTGCCTGGATCTTCGCGTAAGCCTGCCGGGCTTCCGCCTCGCGCAGTGCCGCCTGTGCCCGATTAAGGGCCGACTCTTGGGAACGGACCCGGTCATCGAGATCGACCGGATCCATCTCGCCGAGCACCTGTCCCGCCTTGACATGGTCTCCCACATGCACATCCAGGCGTTTGACGCGCCCGGCAAAGGTGGGCCCGATCTTGTAAGTGTAGCGGGCCTCCACCGTACCGATGCCGAATAGGCTGGGCGTTATCGCCTGGGATTCCACTCTTGCGACCGTCACGGCCACGGGTGCCAGGGGGCCGGACCGGAAACCAACATAGACGAAGAGTGCCAGCAGCGGAATGATGACCGCAATCAGGGTCAGCGTGCGTCCCTGCAGGGAAAGTCGTTTCATGGCGTACTCCCTATGCCGCGCCGGTAAATGGCAAATACCCGTGGCGCGTCGCGGCGCATACGCTCCACTTCTCCGGCCAGTAGCGATTGCATGACAAGACCTTGAATCGTGCCAATGAACAGGGTGGCAGCTGCCTCCTTATCCAGCGATGGCGATAATTCTCCACTCGACTTGCCTTTCTCGATCAGGTGATGCAGACGCTCCCCGTAGCGCTGAATCAGCATCTGCACCATGCGCTTGGCTGGCGTGGATTCAGCGCGCTGGAGTTCGCTAAACATCATCCGGGGCACGCCGGGATGCTCAGCCACGAACTCAACGTGACTCATGAACATCGCTTCCATGGCCGCCAGAGTCGAGTCGATTCCTTGCGCCGCCCGATCGATCCGATTCAGGAGACGCTCGGCCACCCACTCCATGACGGCTTGCCAGATGGCGTCCTTGCTCGGGAAGTGTCGGAACAATGCCCCTTGAGTTAGATGCATGTGCTTGGCGATAGCAGCGGTCGTGATTTCGCTGGGGTTTTGTGATCCAGCCAATTCAACTACCGCCTCGACCGTTACGGCGCGCCGTTCATTCGCTGGAAGATGTCTTGCATGATTGTTCATGGTAGCCTCGTTAAAGATAGTAATTAATTACTATCTTAATTGAAAAGAAAAAAATAGCAAGCATACAGTTCATGTCAAAGTAAACCACAGAGATGTGAGTGCTAAAAGTATACTTTATGCACTCCACCCTTCACGTTTCATCGAGATCGTGATTTGCCCAAAAATAAGTGCAATAATATGTGCAACAATCAAAGTGCATAAAATTGACAGCGCCATTAAGTTGTGGCACTATCAGTATGTTTCAGATTTCAGAAAAGTATATTGAGGCTCACAATGTCTCACCCTCACAAAATCGGCTACGCAAGAGTAAGTACATCGGGTCAAAATCTTGATTCCCAGCTCGACGATCTCAAAAAAGCCGGGTGCAGCAAAATATTTGCTGATCGAATCAGTGGGGTAAAAGAATCACGACCGGAGTGGAACCAACTGCTCGAGTATCTGCGACATGGCGACACACTCGTCATTACAGAATTGAGCCGGATGTCGAGATCTCTTATGCATCTTCTGCAGACGGTGAAAATCTTGGAAGAAAGAGGAATCCATCTCCAATCCCTACGTGAAAACATCAACACCTCTACCGCCACTGGCAGAGCTTTTATTTCCATTATGGGGGCCATTAACCAAATGGAGAGAGAACTAAAGGCTGAAAGAGCGGCGGCAGGGAGAGCAGCGGCAAAAGCGAGAGGTAGAACCGGAGGAAGACCTAAAACAGATCGGACAAAACTTGAGCAGGCACGGATCCTTTACGAGAACTCAAACCAGACTGCCGCAGAAATCTGCAAAGCGATTGGAATAGGGAGGAGAACCTTTTTCAGTTATCTCGCTGAAGTACGTAGCCCAGAAAAGACACCTTGAATGTAATGCAAGAATTCGTATTGAGCTACAGTTACTTCGACGGCAGCCGCGCTCTAGTAAATACTTTTAGCTAATACCGCAGCATAGTAAATACTTTTACGTAATATTTGATTTATGTAAAAGTATTTACAAAAAAAACTGACATCAATAGTTGCAACGAATTGAAGTCGGTAGATAGTAAACAATATTACTTGTTCAGAGTTGACATACATAAAGCGTCGACTGTTGTGTGATCAACGCCCCTCTACTTAGCAGCCAAGGTTCCCTTGTGCATCGCTCACGATATGAACCTTAAGCGGACGCCCAGTATCAAAATGCACGTCCCGTTGCGGGAACGAGATAATAATCCCCTTTTCCGCAAACCGTTTCTCGATCATGAAGCGCAGATCGCTTGCCACTTTGAGCGCATTGACCTGGGGCAGCATCTCGATCCAGAAATAGAGGGCAAAAATGAGGGAGTTGTCGCCGAAGTCCTCGAAGAGAACCACCGGTTCCGGGGTATTGAGAATCAGCCCGTGCCGGCCGGCGCACTCCATGAGAACTTCCGAAACGGCCTGTACCGGCGAACCGTAGGCGACTCCGACCCGAAGCACCCGGCGCATCTGGGGGCTGGTGTGGGTCCAGTTGGTCACCTTGTTTTCCAGGAAGCTCGCGTTCGGGATCAGCGTTTCCACCCCGTCGAACCCAAGGACGGTGGAGGAGCGGATGTCGACCTCCGTCACCCTTCCCACGACCCCTTCCACCTCTACGATGTCGCCTACCCTCACCTTGCGTTCGATCAGAAGGAGTATCCCGCTGATGAAATTCTTGATGAGGGTCTGGGTGCCGAAGCCGACACCGATGGCCAGCGCGCCACCGAGGAAGGCGAAAACGGTCAGAGGAATACGTGCCAGGTTGAGGGTGAGTACCAGGAGGATGAACGCGAAGACCGCAACGAGCCAGCGGCGCATGACGTTCGCGTTCTGCTCGTTGACGCCGAACCGGCTGACCAGGACCCGTTGCAGACGCCGGCCCAGAAACGCGATTACCATGTAGCCGGCAAAAAACAGGATGACCGCGCCTGCGCTCTTGCCGACCGTAACACCTCGGGAGGTGATGATCTTCTGCCCACCCACCTCAACCGTGTCTTCCACCGCAAAGAGTTCGAAATTCCAGATCAACCTGGCGTAATGCCTGAATGATACAGACCAATCGACCAGGAATTGCCCCACTGACCGTGATGCACGCTGCTCCTGAAAATCTTTCTGCCAGCGAGCGAGCTGCGTCTGTATGCCTTCAATGACGCCGTATAGTCGTTCCATTGCCGAACGGCGAAGACGCAGGGCATCAAGGGTATCTCGCTCATGACGGTAACGCGGATCATCAGCGTCAAGTGCGGCCAGCAGTTGTTCCTGATCCCGTTCGGCAGTCCGAAAGATCTTCAACTGGCCCTGCGTGTAGGGTATCCAGGGGCGGATCCGTTTGAGTGACTTATCCAGATACTCAAGGGCAGCCCGCCTCTTGTCGGGATCCTTGCCGCTGGATGATTCGTAGCGGTTGTTCCAGGCATCCTCGGTTCCCTGATTGATGGCTATGAGACTGCTCAGAACATTGTTTTCGTCCCGACCGCTATCAGACCACGCCTGGGCGGCCTGCACCTTCGCCTCAAGAAGCTGGATACGTCGGCCATCCGGCTTCGATTCAGTTCGCGCCTGTTCAAGTTCCTTCCGGGCGCCATTGAGGTTCAGACTAAACCGCACATCGCGATCAACGGCACCCTTAAGTTCCTCATCAAGCTTCGCTCGCTCTGTCCGCAACCGCTCCACAACCTTGGTCAGGTCTTCCCGGGTGAAACTGACATTCTTACCCGCCTCGGCAATCTGTCGCTCATGAAACCCAAGCTCGGACCTGGCCGCGGCAATCCTCTCCTTGATCACGTCTACCCGTAGGGCTCCGACGACAAGGGATGCCATTGCTACCCGGGCGCGCAACTGGGCCAGGTCTCTTCTCCAGGTGGCCTGTATGGTTTCCTCGGTCGACTTGGCGCGCACCACTGCGTCAACCGCGAGCCGACTCCCCTCCTCCGCACGTTTGACCGCATCCTGCTGGCGCAGCGTCTCACGCTGCAGTATCTCCCGGGAAGATTCCAGACCATCGACCATGACCTGGACCGAATCCGCAGTATCGCGCAACGTGTCAATCATGAGAATCGAATAGGGTGGCTTTTCCGAAAAGCCCTTCCAGGAGGCTGCCTTCCGTTCGGTGGCCGTGCGCGACGAACGGACCTCTTCGAGCTCATCAAGATAGCTCAGCCGTGCCTGCAAAAAGGTAACGAGGCTTCCCACCAGGCGTCGCTTCTCTTCCTGCTCCGGCAAGGTTATGCCTGCCGGAGCCCCTTCAGAAGCAGCGCCTCTTTCCAACTGGGCGCGCAGCGCTTGCGCTTCCCTGAGGTCACCAGTCAACTGGGCGCGGAGTTCCGACGGGCTCGGCTCCTTGACCGAGGCCAAAGCACCCTTCCCCTCTTTCTGCTCAGCGTCGGTCAGCTTGTTCAATGGTGAAACTTGGGCAAAGGCAGGAACTGCGCCCGCGAGAACACACACAAGAAACAGCACGGTGCAAAGACGCACCGAGAAATACGGAAATGCGCTCACCGCTCTGTTACGTGCAGCGGGCAGCACTATGCCAGACAGGTGCTGGCTCATGGGCTCACTCACAATAATTCGCCACTGGTGACGACACTCTCATCACACCCTCTGCCAGCAAGAATTGGCTAACGGGCAGCCGTCTCCAGCCGTGGTCCGGCGGCCTGCACGACCGGACCGATACCGGTGCGGCGGTCGGCCTCGGTCACCCATCCGCCCCCCATCGCCTTGTAGACGTTAACGAGGGAGGTAAGAACACCGGTCTGGGTCTGCACGTAGGAGAGCTGTCCCGAAAAGAGTGAACGGTCCGCGTCAAGAACCTGCAGGTAGCTGACGGTGCCCCCCTCGTACTGCAGGCGCGACAGCCGCGCGTAATCGCCGAGGGACTTGACCTGTCGCCCTTGGGACTCCATCTGTTCCCTTCCCTTGGTGGTGCTCACCAGGGCATCCTCAACTTCACGGAAGGCGGTGAGAATCGTCTGTTCGTACTGGTAGAGACTCTCGTGCTGGAACGCCTCGGCCCTCTTGACCTGTCCCGAGATGGCGCCAAAGGTGTAGATGGGAGCAAGGGCGTCGCCGGCAAGGAACCAGATCTTGGATGGTCCCTCGAACAGGTCGGAAAAATCGGCGCTGGCGGTCCCCAACAGGCCGGAGAGGGATATCACCGGGAAATAGAGTGCCTTGGCTACCCCGATCTGGGCATTGGCGGCGATGAGGTTCTGTTCGGCCTGAACGATGTCGGGGCGCCGCTCCAGAAGCGTCGAGGGGAGTTCGGCGGGGATTCCGGGCGGGGACAGCTCGTCGATGGTCCTGCCACGGGGGATCGGGCCGGGGTTGCGGCCCAGGAGGACCGAAATGAGATTCTCCTGCTGCCTGACCAGGGATTCCAGCTGGGGGATCGCCTGGCGGGCGATCTCGTACTGGGATTCGACCTGGCTCAGTTGCACCCGCGAGATGGTGCCGTATTGATGGCGACGCTGAAAGAGGTTGAGCGACTTGCCATAGGCCTGCTCCGTATCCCGGGCAATCTCCAGTTGCCGGTCGAGGCCCCGCAGCACGATGTAGCTATTGGCCACGCTGCTGACGAGCGTGAGGACCACCGCCCGGCGCCCCTCTTCGGTGGCAAGCACCTGGGCCTGGGCCGATTCGGAGGCACGGCGGATGCGGCCCCAGACATCGATCTCCCAGTTGACGTTGAGGGCGGCCTGGTAGTAGTCGTAGGTGGTACTGTGGCGGGGCACGGGACCGGTCTCGGTGTCACGCTGCCGCGCGGCGCTTACGGAGGCGCCGAATTGGGGGAAAAACTGCGATCGGGTCGTGTCCAGCTGCCCGAGGAACTGGTCGACCCGTGCCGCGGCGGCCTTGAGGTCCCGGTTCTCCTTGAGCGCCGTCTCGATGAGGGTGTTGAGCGCCGGATCGCCGAACTGCTCCCACCATGCGGTGTCGGCCAGATTCGCAGCCCCCTGGTAGTCAATCCGCCAGGACGGCGTCGAAACGATCTGGGGCTTCACATAGTCGGGACCCACGGCGCATCCCGCGAGCAGGAGAGTCATCATACCGATGATCGCGTTACGCATGGCCCGCACCTCCTTCCTCATCGGAACCGCCTGTCCCTTCGGGCGGATGCCCCTCCCCTGCCCCAGCCACCGCCCCCTTCTTCCGGCGACTGAAGATGCCGGTGGCCCCCTCCAGCACCACGAAGAAGAGCGGCACGAAGAAGGAAGCCACGATGGTGGAGGCGAGCATCCCGCCGATGACGCCGGTGCCGATGGCCCGCAGGCTGTTGGCGCCGGCGCCGGTGGCGATGGCCATCGGTACGCAGCCGAGGATGAAGGCCAGCGAGGTCATGACGATGGGGCGCAGGCGCATCCGTGCCGCCTCGATGGCCGCTTCATCCAAGGCCATCCCGGCGCGGACGTTCTCTGCCGCGAACTCGATGATCAGAATGGCGTTCTTGGCCGCCAGGCCCACCAGGGTCACCATCCCCACCTGGAAGTAGACGTCGTTCTCCAGCTTGCAGATCCAGGTGAGGAAAAGGGCGCCGCAGATTGCGAACGGCACCGCCATGACGACCCCCACCGGGAGCGACCATTTCTCGTACTGGGCGGCGAGGATCAGGAAGACCATGATAATGCCGAAGATAAACGCCGACGACGAGGTCCCGCCCGCCTTCTTCTCCTCGAAGGCCTGGCCGGCCCAGGAGAAGTCATACCCCTCCCCCAGCACTTCCTTGGCTGTCTCTTCCATGGCGGCAATGGCCTGGCCGGTACTGAAGCCCGGTGCCTGGGCCCCGGTCACCTTGGCGGCGGGGAAGCCGTTGAAGCGGGTCAACAGGTTCGGGCCGGGAGTATAGCGCGTCGTGGTAAGGGCCGAGAGCGGCACCATGCTGCCGCTGTTGGAGCGGACGAAGATCTGGGAGAAGTCCTCAGGGGCGTCCCGGTATTCGGGGTTCGCCTGGATGATGACCTGCCAGATGCGGCCGAACTGGACGTACTGGGCCACGTAGGATGAGCCGAAGTAGGATTGGAGCGTCTCGTAGACCGCCGACACCGGTACCCCGAGGGTTTCTGCACGGGCCCGGTCCAGGTCCAGGTAGAGCTGCTGCTGCGAGGCGGAGAAAGTGGATGAAACCGTTGCCAGCTCCTTCCGCTCCTTGCATTTGGCGATGAAGGCCTTGATCTTGGCCTCCAACTGCTGGGGAGTACCGGATCCTTTGCTCTGGATGTAAAACTCGAAGCCGCCGGTGGTGCCCAAACCCGGAATGGAGGGCGGGTTGAGTGCCACCACCAGTCCCTCCTTGATGGATGCGAACTTCTTGCGTGCGTCGGCCACCACGGCAAAGGCGGTCCCCTCCTTCCCCTTGCGCTCCTCATAGGGTTTGAGGGAGGCAAACATGAGGGCGGCGTTCGTCTTGTTCTGGCTGTCGATGATGCTGTAGCCGTCAAGCTGGGCGATATCCCCCATGGCCGGGTTCTGCTTCAACAGGGCGACTGCCTTGTCGCTGACGGCGGTAGTCCGCTCCAAGCTTGCCGCGTCGGGCATCATGTTGGCCACGAAGATGTATCCCTGGTCCTCCTCGGGGACGAAGCTCCCCGGCACCACCTTGAAGAGGAAGAGCACCGCGGCGATGACGCCGCCGAAGATGGCAACGCCAATCAGCTTATGGCCGACCAGAAAGCGGACCCCGGACACGTAGCCGTTGGTGAGCTTTTCGAAGCTCGCCTCGAACCACTTGAAGAATCCCTTCTTTTCTCCGTGCCCCGGTTTCAGGATCCGCGCCGCCAGGGCTGGAGACAGGGTGAGCGCCACCACCCCCGACAGGACCATGGAGATGGCGATGGTGATGGCGAACTGTTTGTAGAGGGTGCCGGTCATGCCGCCCAGGAAGGCAACCGGCAGGAAGACCGACCCGAGAACGAGGACGATGGCGATGAGGGCACCGGCCAGCTCGGCCATGGCCTTCTTCGATGCCTCCATGGCAGACATATGGAGGGAGTGCATGTTGTGCTCCACGTTCTCCACCACGATAATGGCATCGTCGACCACGAGGCCGATGGCGAGGATCATGCCGAAGAGGGTCAGCATATTGGTGGAGAAACCCAGCGCCTTGATGCCAATGTAGGTGCCGATGATGGCGATGGGGACCGCCAGGACCGGGATAATGGTGGCACGGAAGCTCTGGAGGAAGAGGAAGACCACGAGCACCACGAGCACCACCGCCTCGAAGAAGGTATGGACCACCTTCTCGATGGATGCCTCGGTGAACTTACTGGTATCGAGGACGACCTTGTATTCAAGTCCGGCCGGGAAGGTTCCTTTCAGGTCATCGATCAGTTTGCGGATCTGCTTGGAGGTCTCAATGGCGTTGGCGCCCGGCTGCTGGTAAACGACAATGCAGCAGGCCCGCTTGCCGTTGACCTTGGTGGCGATGGAGTAATCCTTGCTCCCCATCTCCGCATGTCCCACGTCCTTCAGCCGGACAATGGCGGCACCTTCACTGGCGGCGCGGATGATGATGTTGTCGAACTCCTTCGGGTCGGTGAGCATCCCCTGGGTGGTGACGACAAAGGACTGCTGGGTCCCCTTGGTGGTCGGCGACTGCCCCACCTGGCCGACGCCGTAGGCCTTGTTCTGGCGCTGGATCGCCGCGGTCACATCCTGGGACGTAATGCCAAGCTGGGCAAGCCGGTCGGGCTTCAGCCAGACCCGCATGGCGACGTCCGGCACCGGGAACATCGTGGAGAGGTTGGCGCCGGGAATCCGCTTGATGGCGTCGAGCACGTAGAGGTTGGTGAAGTTGGACAGGTAGGTCTGGTCGTAGCGCTCATCGGGGGAGTAGAAGCTGATGACCATCATGAACGCCTGGGAGCGCTTCTCCACCGTCACTCCCTGCTTGTTGACGATGTCGGGAAGCTTGGACGACGCCTGGCTGACCCGGTTCTGGACGTTCACCTGGGCCATGTCCGGGTCGGTCCCCGGCTCGAAGGTGACGGTAAGGGTCATGTTGCCGGTGGAGGAGCTGGTGGAGGACATGTAACTCATCTTGTCCACGCCGTTCACCTGCTGCTCGATGGGTGCGGCAACGGTATTGGCGATGACCTCGGCGGTGGCCCCTGGGTAGACGGCGCTTACCTGCACCGTCGGCGGGGCAATGTCCGGGTACTGGGCGATGGGTGTCGCCTTCATGGCCACCAGACCCGCCAGCACCAGGATGATGGAGATGACTGCGGCAAAGACTGGCCGATCAATAAAGAAGCTTGCCATGGTCAGGACTCCTATTTAGCCGCCGGCTGTGCCGGTTTGACAGCTGCAGCCGCCGCCTTTGCCGCGGCCTCTTCGGGGGTTATGACCTTCACCGGGGCTCCCGGGGCCAGACGTTGGAACCCTTCGACAATTATCTTGTCACCACCCTTCAACCCCTGGTTGATGACCCATTCATCGCCGACCCATTCACCGACCATGACCGGCCGAAGTTCAGCCTGCCCCTTGTCGTTCACCAGATAAACCACGTGGCCGTTGGCGGTCTGCTGCACCGCCTTCTGGGGAACCACGATAGCGTTGGGGCGGACCGCCCCCTTCACATGGACTTTCACGAACATGCCCGGCCGGAGGGCTCCCTTTGGGTTGGGGAGCTCGGCACGGACCAGGAAGGTGCCGGTCTGCTGACTGAAGGAGGGGTCGGCAAAGCTGAGCTTGCCCGTATGGGGATAGCGGGTGCCGTCGGACAGTTCGACCTCCACGTCATAGTTCTGGTTCTTCGGCACGGTGAGCCGCCCTTTCGCCACCTCCTGCTGGTTGGTGGCCATCTCGTTCTGGGAGACGCTGAAATTGATCCAGATGGGATCGAGCCGGGCCACATAGCAGAGCTTCGCGGCCTGCCCCACGGGTGAAAGGTAAGCCCCCTCGCGCAGCAGGGCCTGACCCGACACGCCGCTTACCGGCGATTTGATCGTCGTGTAGCTCAGGTCCAGTTCAGCCTTCTCGAGCCGGGACTTGGCCTCGTAGAGGGACGCCTCGGCCGACTTGACCGCACCGACGGCGTTATCCAGGTCGCTCTTGCTGGCGGCGTCCTGTGCGGCCAGCGGCTGGATCCGGTCCAGGTTGGCCTTGGCTGTCCAGAGCTGTGCCTGACGGTTTTCCACCTCGCCCCTGGCGGCATTGACCTGGGCCTTAAACGGCTTCTGGTCCATGAGAAAGAGGACCTGCCCCGCCTTGACCACTTCACCCTCCTTGTAGAGGATCTTCTCCAGGAAGCCGTTGACCCTGGCCACGATCTCCACCTGGTGAGAACTCTCGGCCTGGGCGACAAAGGGGGTGGTGATCGGGACCGTCTTCGGCGCTACCGTGACGGCAACCACCTCGGCGGGAGGGGGCACGGCCGCCTTGGGTGCTTCCTTCTTGCAGCCGCAGACCGTCCCCATGAGCATAAAGAGAAAGACGGCAGGCATGCGCCATGACCACGATGAGCTGGTGCCGCGTCCGGACGATGCGCACGCCACGTTCCCGTCGGGCAGGAACTTTTCAATACAA
>CAJPFF010000106.1 GCA_905339345.1 Geobacteraceae bacterium
GGCAACGGCTGGATCGACGAGGAAGACGCCGTCTTCTCCCGGCTCTCCACCTGGTCGGGGGGGAGCGACGGAACGCTCACGAGCCTGAAGGATTCAGGCGTCGGCGCCATCAGCCTCGGCAACGTTGTTACCCCCTTCGAGCTGAAGGGTTCCGACAACGCCCTCCTCGGCTCGGTCAGGACCACTGGTATTTATGTGAAGGAAAACGGGACCGTCGGCACGGTGCAGCAGGTCGACCTGGCCGTGTAGAGCGATTCCGGAAGCAGAGGACGAAAAAAGGCGCCGTTCCTTTCAGGGGACGGCGCCTTTTCATGTTCTGTGGAGGGGAAATTACTCCCCCAGGTAGGTGTACCCCAGAAGGGTCCGGTCCAGGAGCTCCAGGAAGTGGCTGCTCTCCTCGATGGAGACCTTCCGCAGGGCCACGTCCTTTTCGAGGCTGTCACGGACGTGCTTCAGAATCTCCGGTCCCTTGTACTGGACGTATTTCAGGCTCTCCCAGGTGGCGTCGCCGTTGATGACCGTGTCGATCTTGTAACCGGTCTTCTTGTTGAAGGTGACGTGCACGGCGTTGGTGTCGCCGAAGAGGTTGTGCATGTCACCCAGGATCTCCTGGTAGGCGCCGATGAGGAAGAAGCCCACGAAGTAGTCCTCGTCCTTGCGGATCTTGTGGAGCGGCAGGTATTTCGTCCGCCCGTTCTCCCCCACGAAGCTGGTGATCTCGCCGTCGGAGTCGCAGGTGATGTCGGCGATGGAGGCCATGACATCGGGCTTCTGGTTGAGCCGCTGGATCGGCACGATGGGGAAGAGCTGGTCGATGGCCCAGGAATCGGGAATCGACTGGAAGAGGGAGAAGTTGGCGAAGTACGTCTGCCTGAGGCTCAGCTGGAAGTTCTGGAGCTCCTCGGGGATCGGCTTGATCTTCTCCACGATGCCATTGATCTTGCGCAGGATCTTGCCGTGGAGCCACTCGGCCATGGCCCGCTCGCTGAGAGTCAGGTACCCCAGGTTGAAGAGGCTCACCGCCTCCTGGATGAGCTGAACCGTGTCGTGGTAGTCCTCCCGCAGGGAATAGCGGTCGATGCTCTTGTAGATGTCCACCAGCTTCTTGACCGTCGGTGCCAGCTTCTCCGTGCCGTTGAGGGTCTCCTCAAAATCGGGCATCAGGTTCTGGGTGTTGGTGTTCAGGAGGTTGGTGACGAGCACCGAGTAGTGGGCCGCCGTGGCCCGCCCCGACTCGGAGATGATGTTGGGGCACTCGACGCCGGCGTCCTCGCAGATGTTCTTGATCTGGTAGATGACGTCGTTGGCGTACTCCTCGATGGAATAGTTGACGCTGGAGAAGTAGCTGGACTTGGAGCCGTCGTAGTCGACCCCCAGGCCGCCGCCGATGTCGAGATATTCGATGCCGACCCCCAGCTTCTTCATCTCGGCATAGATGCGGGTTCCCTCGATGAGGGCGGTCTTGATTTTGTCGATCTTGGTGATCTGGCTCCCGATGTGGAAGTGGAGGAGCTTCACGCGGTCAATGAGGTCATGCTTTTGCAACACGTCTATGGCAGCGATGATCTCCGACATCCGGAGGCCGAACTTGGCGTCCTCGCCGCCGGAGGTGGCCCATTTCCCCGTCCCCTTGGAGGAGAGCTTCACCCGGATGCCGAGCTTGGGCTTGATGCCGGTCTTCTTGGACAGGGCGATGATCTTCTCCAGCTCGAACATCTTCTCCACCACGATGGTGATGTCGTAGCCGATCTTGGTGGCGTAAAGGACCGTCTCAATGTACTCCGTGTCCTTGTAGCCGTTGCAGATGATCGGAATGCCGTTGCCGGTGGCAAAGGAGATACCGATCACCAGCTCCGGCTTGGAGCCCACCTCAAGGCCGATGTTGTACCGCTTGCCGAACTTGGCGATGGCCTCCACCACCTGGCGCTGCTGGTTCACCTTGATGGGGTAGAAGGTCTGGTACGTGGCCGGGTAGTCGTTCTCATCGATGGCGTTCTTGAATACCCGGTTGATGGAGGCGATCCGCCCCTGGAGGATGTCCATGAACCGGAGCAGGATTGGGGGCTTGATCTTACGCTTGATGAGATCGTCCACCAGCGCCCGCAGGTCAATGGCATACTTCGACGTGGGAGAGGGATGAACGCAGACGTTCCCCTTCTTGTTGATGGAGAAGAGATCGGCGCCCCAGTTGGGGAGGTTGTAGATTTTTGCGGAGTCATTTATCGACCAGCGTTCCATATGCTCTCCTGGCGATGCCATATTCGCGCGCTAACATTGTCGGCTCGTCGTCCTGCTCCTCGACGTAGCGCTGCTACGCCTGCGGGCCGGACTCCTCTCCGCCGCCGTTATCATCACGAATCTGACATCGCTGCACTGATAGTGGTTTTTGAAACAAAGATCAGGAAAGCCTGACCTTGAAATCCTCGTACCCAAATTTGCGCACGACCCGCAGCTCGCCGCTCTCCGGCTCGAAGGTGCAGATGGCCGGGTGCTGGATGCCGTTGAAGGTGGTGGTCTTCACCATGGTGTAGTGGGACATGTCCTCGAAGGCCAGCCGGTCCCCCGGATTCAGCGGCTTTTCAAAGGACCAGTCGCCGACAACGTCTCCCGCCAGGCACGACGGCCCGGCGAGACGGTAGGTGTGGGCCTTCTCGCCGGGGTCGAAGCCGCCGGTGATGACAGGGCGGTAGGGCATCTCCAGCACGTCGGGCATGTGGCAGGTGGCGGAGACGTCGAGGATGGCGATGTCCATCTCGTTGCGCACCACGTCCAGTACCTCTCCCACCAGGATGCCGGTGCCGATGGCGATGGCCTCACCCGGCTCCAGGTAGACCTCCACCCCGTATTTCCCCTTGAAGTATTTGATCAGTTCCACCAGGGCGTCGATGTCATACCCCTTGCGGGTGATATGGTGGCCGCCGCCAAGGTTCAGCCACTTCATGCCGGGGAGGAACTGGCCGAACTTCTCCTCGAAGACCTTCGCGGTCCGCTCCAGGGGCTCGAAGAGCTGCTCGCAGAGGGTGTGAAAGTGGAGTCCTTCGATTCCCTCCAGGGATCTGCCGTCGAACTCCCGCCGGGGGATGCCGAGCCGCGATTTCGGCGCGCACGGGTCGTAGATGGGGGTATGCCCCTCGGAGTGCTCGGGATTGACGCGCAGGCCGATGGAAACCCTCCCCCGCTCCTTCTCCCACAGGGGGCGGAACCGCTCCAGCTGGTTGAAGGAGTTAAAGACCAGGTGGTTGGAGAGTTGCAGCAGCTCGACGATGTCGCTCTCCTTGAAGGCGGCGGCAAAGCTGTGGACCTCGCGGCCGAACTCCTCGCGCCCCAGCCGCGCCTCCCAGGGGGAGCTGGCGCAGACCCCCTGGAGGGTCTCACGGATGATCGGGAAGACGCTCCACATGGCGAAGGCCTTCAGCGCCATGAGGATCTTGGCCCCGCTCCTCCGCTGCACCTCGTCCAGGATGGCCAGGTTGTGGCGCAGCCGCCCCAGGTCCACCACGTAGGCGGGGGATGGGGCGAGCTTCAGGATTTTTTCAATGTCGATTCCGGTCATATCTTTGTCTTTACGCCGAGATGTCGTGCGATGGCATCGGAAAACAGATGGAAGTCGTCAAGATGTTTCCGCAGGATGAGCACGACGATCTC
>CAJPFF010000107.1 GCA_905339345.1 Geobacteraceae bacterium
GATGCGGAATCGAATAATGCCATCCTGGCCTCCCAAGAAAAACTTCAATGCAATTGTCTAATCATCTCACAACATGATAACTGTCAAAACTACCTGTATTAGCATCAAGCTCGTAAAACCATTCAGTAGTTAAATATCCTCCAGTATCTTTATCTTTTCTGCCAACTCCTACTATCATTCCAAAACGATTGCCTTCAATTTTAGTGCAAAGGAATTCGTATTCATCTCCATCGTAATAATAAGGATTTTTCCGATAAGGGTTTACCAATGTAAATCTTGTAGTACCATCAGCATTAACTATTACAGCATTATTATGACCAAATTTATGACTAGGCTGAAGTAATACTACTCCTGTCCGATCTGGCAATATTCCGGGTGATAGAAAATCTGCACCGAGTTCTATTTTTATTTCATTGTGATTACAATACCAACTTACTGCAACAACATCAGATATAATTGGGAATTTATCCATACGCTCTTCTAACGAAATATTTTCCGGTATTACATATCCATTTTTTGTATGTTTAACGAAATCAATGATATTATTGCACTTTGACATAGATTACCTCGGTGGCAACGACTTTATGGTATTTACTCTTAAATATTCTGAACGTTGCTGTGGAAGAATTTCAAAATGTACTTGATGTCCTTCCCCCTTTAAAATCCCCTGAGGTCCAGCAATACCTTCCTCTAGTGGCATTGTTTTTACAACCTCTATCTCGGCAATGAAAGATACATCTTTCTTGTAATTATCTGTTATTGCCAATTTATTTCTAGCTACTGATTGAGTAGCAATAGTATCTTGCGACCCCCATCCACCGAGGCCTCTCATATCGTTATCCATCAGCTTAGCTGCTTGATCCGAATCGAGAACCATGTTGTATCTTTCCCCAGGCAGTGCATCACGGTTGACAACCTGTGTCCCTGGCATCCATGCTGGGTCATCTCCCATTTCCTTCATTTTGGCATTAACTGCTTCAGCCGTTCTAACTTTTCTAATGCGAGCATCAATTCCAGCAGCTTGAGTCTCAGCCTTCGTTGTGCTTGCTAAAGCGGTATCATGTTTATGACCGCTATCTGCTTTCTTTGATCGATTGCCACCGCCAAAGTCCTTCCCTCTCGAATTCAACTTCGGATTCTCAACCAGCGCCTTCCAATTCCTCTCCACATACTCCGCAAGCCGCACCCCCAGCTTGCTCGCCCGAAGCTTCGCTCCCACGTCCGACACGCGCTGGGCGGTGATTGCGGCGCCCTTCTCCAGAAGATACAGCACGATCCCTTCCAATACCAGGCGGATGAATACCGCCACCGCCCGGGCCAGGGTGCGGGATGCGTTGTTCACCTTGGTGCTGGTGGAGATGGCTGAGGAGGGAGCGTTCCAGGCCTCTTTTACCCCCTGGGTGGCCAGATCGAATACTTTCGTTATGTGCTGGGCAATGTAGACGGCGAGAAACCCGATCCCCAAGGCGTTAAGGAGCAGCATCCCCAGCTCCGCTCCCGCTGCTGCGCCTGCGGCGGCACCGGGAATGGCGCCGACGCCGCCGGCGAACGAGCCGATCAACGCGCCGACGGCCCCCCCCAGCGCAGCGGAAGCCGCCAAGCCTCCCACCATGAGCACCACACCCGGAAGTATGCCGGAAAGGGCTTCGTCGAGGGCACACCCCGTCTCTTCCTTGATGGCCGGACCGACCCACGACTGCGCCTTGAACAGGGCATCATAGACGCATTTGGCACGACGCAGAGTGTCGGCGCGCTGATGGTCTTGGGGGGTCATGCGCCTTGCGGCGGGTGAGCCATGGGCCGGCACGGCAGTGTGCGCATGACAGCTCATTGTGCTGGTGGATTGGCGGAAATAGCCTGGTCCACCACCGCCCGCCGGCGCATCGGGGCTCACGAAGAGCCGTCCTTTGTTGTGCGGGTCAGGCGGCGGCGCCATGTCGACGTGTCTCCTGGATTTGTGGGGTTGAGGTACGATTCACACGATTACTCGATAAAGAGAAATATGGGGTTTGGTGGCAGAGCCGTGGAGTAAATCCACCCTCCCCGTCACCAGGGAGGGCATCACATTAAACATCCACCTACAGCATCTTCTCCAACGCATCGGCCCGGTCGCCCGGGGCGGGGTGGCTGGAGAAGAGGCTCTTGTCGTTGCCGAACATCTTTTCCAGTTTCCGCAGGGCGGTTACCGAGGCCTTGGTGTCGTATTTGTTCGCCTTCATCAGGTTCAGCGCGTACTGGTCGGCGTCCCGTTCCTGGGACTGGGAGAACTGGGCGTTGACCAGGCTTTCGGCCAAGTCGCCGAGGGCCGATTCGGACAGGGCGGCTGCGGCGTTGCCGCTGGCGGCGCCGACCTTGCGGGCGGCAGAGGCGGCGAAGGCGGTCTGGAGGGCCTTCTTGCTGTGGCCGAGGCTCACGTGGCCAATCTCATGACCGATGACGTAGCGCACTTCGTCGTCGGTCATAGCGTCCATGAGGCCGCTGTAGACCCGGATGGTGCCGTCGGCCATGGCGAAGGCGTTGATGTCTTTGGTCATGTAGACCTTGTAGTTGGGCTTGACGCCCCCTTCCATCTTGATCCCCTTGGTGAGCTTGCCGAGGCGCTTGGCGTAGGCGCTGGAGGCGGGCGCCACCTTGTGGGACTGGTCGTATTGGCTGCTGGCGTTGGCGGCAACGGCCTTCACGTCGGCGTCGGAGAGGACGGCGGCCTTGGCCAGATCCTGGCCGGCGTCGAGGAGGCCGCTCAGGCTGAAGCCGGCGTGGGCTGTCTGGCCGAGGGCGAGGGTAATGGCTGCGATTACGGCGAGTTTCCGGTACATCAACTATCTCCTTGGCAGGTAATAAAATCAGCCCTCCCCGTTGCCGGGGAGGGCATTGCATCACACAATACGAACTGCTTACTTGGGCACGCTCCAGGAATCTTCAGCCTCGATGCCGTTGGGCTCCCAGGTCCACTTGATCTTGCGGTAGGTGAAGGCCACTTCTTCCATGTGGCGGTAGGGCTCGTTCTCGGCCAGGAGGGTGACCGGCATGTACGGCTTGATGCTGACCACGATGGCGTCTTCAAGCTTGATGGTGTAGTAGTGCTCCTCGGTCCCCTGCTTAGTGATGCGGTAGAACTTGAGGGTGACGTCCTTCAGGTGCTCGCCGGTGCAGAGGGCCTGGTACATCTTAGGGGAGCTCGCGTCGAACTCCTTCACGATGCTCAGGGGACCGTGGATCCGCTTGCCGGTGGGGAGCCCGGAGTGGGGATCCTTCGGCATGTGGATGTCGTGGTTCATGGAGAAGACGAGGATGGTTTTCTCGCGCCCCTGCAGTTCGCAGGAACCGTCGATCTTCCCCTGTTTTTCACCGGTGAGGGTGAGGTGTGCGGGCATTGCCATTGATTACTTCCTCCTTGTGATGTGAAATACGCGGTCCGTGATGGTCCGCATTGCAAAACATGGCCTGCATTCTCTATCGCGCTCGGATGTGCGAACCTACTCTTTATCGAGTTTGCCGACCAGCGACAGCGTAAAGTACGCCCCCATGTACTTGAAGTGGGGGGTGACCTTGAGGCCGACCCGGTACCAGCCGGGCTCGCCGGGGACTTCCTCCACGGTCACCTGGGCCTGGCGCAGGGGCCTTCTGCTCCGCACGCCCGGCATGGGATTGTCCATCTCTGAAACGTACTGGCGGATCCAGAGGTTCAGCTCGTTTTCCAGATCGCCCCGCTCCTTCCAGGTGCCGATGTGCTCCCGCTGGATGACTTTCAGGTAGTGGGCGAGGCGGCTCACGATGAACATGTAGGGGAGCTGGAGCCCCAG
>CAJPFF010000108.1 GCA_905339345.1 Geobacteraceae bacterium
GCGGGTACCCTCGATGGGGTTGAGGAAGTTGAGGGGGATCGAGTCCACGTCCAAATCCCGCAGCGTCATGGCGAGCTCTATCCGCTGCGCCGCCGTCTCACCCAGACCGAAGATGCCCCCGCAACAGACGGTGAGTCCCGCCCGCTTCGCCACCCGGACGGTCTCCACGTCATCTTCGTAGTCATGGGTCGTGCAGATGCTCGGGAAAAAGCTCCGTGCCGTTTCCAGATTGTGGTGATAGGTTTCTACCCCCGCTTCCCTGAGAGTGACTGCCGTCTCCTGGTCGATGATGCCAAGGGAGCAGGAGGGAGCTATTGACGTGGTTTCTCTGATGCGGCGCACTGCCCTGCAGATCCGGTCGAGTTCTTCTCCTTTTCTGATTGTGGTGCCGCTCGTTACGATGCCGTAGCAGTGGGAACCGGCAGCTTCTGCCTCTTTCGCGCAGGCAACGATCCGCTCTTCGTCTACGAGGGGGTAGACTGGTGAGTCGGTAGCATGGTGGGCCGATTGCGCGCAGAAGGCGCAATTTTCCGGACAGCGCCCCGACTTGGCGTTGATGATGGAGCAGAGATCGATGCCAGTGCCGAGAAAGTGTTCCTTGATGCGGCTTGCGGCTAAAAAGAGGGCAAAAGCGTCTGTCCCGGAGGTGGCTGAGAGCTCGGCAGCCTCTCCTTCCGAGAGCCGCTTGCCGGCAATAATGCTATCGGCGAATGTATCAAGGTGTCTGTTCATCACTAAATTCCTCCAAAGCCTGAAGTACCACAGGAATTTAACCATTGTCAACCATGGGTTGGTATGTGGTTGACAATTGACCGTGAAAATTGCCGAAAACCATGGAAACGACAAAATTAAATACTTGCATTTTGGTCATGTCTCTGTTAGTAGATAACAAGTTTCCGTTCACTAGAAGTGAGCTCCTCCAGCTCACTTTTTTTATTTTTATGAGGTTTGACAGGCATGGCAAAGGACGAAGTTATCGACAGGGTCACGGCCCTGGCGGAAAGTCTTCTTCCTCCCCAGGGGATGGAACTCGTCGACATTGAATACAAGCGTGAGGGACGCCACATGGTTCTTCGGCTTTTTGTCGACAAGGTCGGCGGGATTACCCTGGACGACTGTGCTCTGGTAAGTCGCGAGCTTTCCGAGATTCTCGACGTTGAGGATGTCATCAGCGACTATTACACGCTCGAGGTGTCGTCCCCTGGATTAAATCGTCCCCTCAAGAAGGAGACCGATTACGAGCGCTACCGGGGACGGCTCGTGAAGATCAGAACCTATGAGCTCGTGGAGGATGAGGTCGGGAACCGGCGTAAGACCTTTCTTGGCGACCTGGAGGGGCTTGCGGACGGGGTTGTGACCCTTAAACTCCGCGAAGGACAGATGGCGCGGATCCCGCTTGCCAGTATCGCTAAGGCCAGCCTTGAATTTGAATTCTAGAACAAATAGCTTAAGCACTTCAAGGAGAGACGGACGTGGAAACGACCTTCAACCTCAAGCACATTATTGATCAGATCGTGAAGGAAAAGGGGATAGACCGAGATATCGTGGTCGAAGCCCTCGAACAGGCGGTGCTCACTGCCGCGAACAAGAAGTATCGCAACACGCGCGATCTTGAAGCCCACTACAATCCCGAGGTTGGTGAGGTGGAACTCTTCGAGTTTGTCACTGTCGTTGACGAGGTTATGGACTCGTACAAGGAAATTGACATGGAGGAAGCCCGGGAGGTCGACCCCGACGTTGAAGTGGGTGACTCTCTTGGCATGAAGATGGACGCCAGCGGTTTCACGCGTATCGCCGCCCAGACCGCCAAGCAGGTCATTATCCAGAAGGTGCGGGAAGCGGAGCGGGAGACCATCTTTAACGAGTTCAAGGACCGGATCGGTGAGCTTATCAATGGCGTGGTGCGTCGTTTTGAGAAAGGCGACCTCGTTGTGGATCTCGGCAGGGCCGAGGCGCTTCTTTCCAACAAAGAGCAGGCGCCCCGGGAGGTCTACCGCCAGGGGGACCGGATCAAGGCGCTCATTATGGATATCCGGATGACCCCCAAGGGCCCCCAGATACTCCTTTCCCGGACCCATCCCGGCGTTCTGGCCAAGCTTTTCGAGGCTGAGGTGCCGGAAATCGCCGAAGGTATCGTCGAGATCAAGTCTGTGGTGCGCGAGCCCGGGAGCCGTTCCAAAATCGCCGTCTATTCCCATGACTCGGACGTGGATCCGGTTGGCGCGTGCGTCGGGATGCGCGGATCGAGGGTTCAGAATGTTGTGTCTGAACTCCGCGGTGAAAAGATTGATATCATCCCTTGGTCCGAAGACCCGGCGCGCTTTGCATGCAATGCGCTTCAGCCGGCAACGGTTTCCAAGGTCTATATCGACGAAGATAACAACGCACTTGAGATCATTGTCGCTGACGACCAGCTTTCCCTTGCCATTGGCAAGAAAGGGCAGAATGTCCGGCTTGCAGCGAAGCTTACCGGTTGGAGAATTGACATTAAGAGCGAAACCCGCGCCGCCGAAGCTGAGCTCCTTGAGTTTTCCTCCTTCGATGGTTCCGCTGAAGAGGCTGTCGAGGAGCCTGCCGACGAGGCTCAGGGCGAAGCCGTTGAGGTTGTGGAGCAGGGCGAAGAGTAGGATCCGATGCCACGGACCGAGCCCCAGCGAACCTGTCTTGGTTGTCGGGAGGAGAAAGGGAAAAACGAACTTCTCCGTTACGTTCTTGACCCCGAAGGGACAGTCGTTCCTGACCTTTTGGCAAAACTGCCGGGGCGTGGGGCCTATACCTGTTTTTGTCGCGATTGCGTGGAGAAGGCTGCCAGCCGGAAGCAGTTTGCCCGTGCCTTCAAGGGTGAGGTAAAGGGGGCAACTTCACAGGAGCTCCAGAGTAAGATTGTTTGTCGCCTTGAGGAGCGGATTGCTTCATATCTGGCCCTGGCAAACAAGGCAGGAAAGATCGTCTCCGGAAGCGATATGGTGATGGAGGCGATACGCAAGGGTAAGAGGATCGGTCTTGTAATCATGGCCGGGGACGTCTCTGCCGAGATTGGCGATAAGGTTGCTAACATGGCCGCCCGTGACGGGATTCCCTGTTTCCGCATCCTGGACAAGGACAGGATCGGCGGGCTTCTTGGTAAGGGATTGCGGAGTGTGGTGGCGATTGAGGTGGGAGGGTTTGTCCCGCCGTTGGTGAAAGAGTTACAGAGATTCGGAAATTTCCTTGATGGGGGTGCGGTTGATGAGCAAGACCCACGTGTATGAACTTGCTAAAAAGTTGGGTATTGAGAATAAGGAGTTGCTTGCCAGGCTCAAGGGCCTTGGTATTGAGGTGAAGAGCCACCTGTCGGTTCTCGAAGAGGAGGACGTGCAGAGGGTTACAGCTCCGCCTGCGCCGCTCAAGGGAATCTCGAAGCAGGAGGAGGTCCGGGTAACCACCACGGTCATCCGGCGTCGACCTAAGATTGTCGAGCAACCGCCTGAAGAGATTGAGCCCGTGGCTGCCGAGGCCGTTGAGCCTGCTGTTCCTGCCCCCGGGGCGGAAGAGTCTGCGCCCATGGTCGCGACTGCTCCCGAGGAAACCGAGACTCCCCAGGCTCCCGAGGTTTCGTCTGTGGAGGCTCCAAAAGCTGAAAAGCCGATGGTTGAAGAGCCCAAGGTTGCTGCCGTCCAGGAGTCGCCAAAGCCGGTTATGGTCGATGAAGAGAAGCCAACTATGAATCGCGCCAGAATCCTTGGTCGCGTTGAGCTTCCCGGACTCACACCGGCTCCCAGACCTTCCGAAAAGCGTGAAGTGGTCATTCCCCCCAAGAAGAAGGTGGAGGAGCGGGTTGTAACACCGCCCCCGGCTGCTGCTGCGGCCGACGATCGCAAGAAAAAGGGGAAGGTATTCGTTGAGGCTGCGGCACCGGCGGGAGGTGCCCCTGCGGCAAAGAAGAGCACTCCTCCGGGCGGGAAGAAGAAAGAGGCTTTCAAAAAGGCGGAACTCCTCGAAAAGCGTGAGAGGATCTTTGAGCCAGGTCCGAAATCAGGCAAAGGTAAGAGGCGTGAGCGGGAGACGGTTTCTTCCGGCAGAAAGACCGAAATTACGGTTCCCAAGGCCATCAAGCGGATCATCAAGATTTCCGAGTCGATCACCGTTGGTGAGCTTGCCAAGAGGATGGGGGTCAAGGCCACTGATCTTATACGTGTCCTCATGAAGATGGGGATGATGGCCACCATCAACCATCCTCTTGATGTGGACACTGCCGCACTGATTGCCGCCGAGTTCAGCTATGAAATCGAGAACGTGGCCATTGATACGGACGAGATGCTTGAGTCGGCGCCCGATGCCCCGGAGAGCCTCAAGAAACGTCCGCCTGTCGTCACCATCATGGGACACGTTGACCACGGCAAGACATCACTCCTCGATGCGATCCGCGAAGCAAATGTCATTGCCGGCGAGGCTGGGGGGATCACCCAGCACATCGGTGCCTATGACGTCGAACTCAATGGTCGCAAGATCACGTTCCTCGATACGCCTGGCCACGAAGCATTTACCGCTATGCGTGCCCGTGGTGCCAAAGTAACCGACATCGTTATTCTCGTGGTCGCGGCAGACGACGGTGTCATGCCCCAGACCCGCGAGGCTGTCAACCACTCCAAGGCTGCTGGCGTGCCGATCATTGTCGCCATTAACAAGATCGACAAACCCGAGGCGAAGCCCGAGCGAGTGAAGCAGGAACTCATGGAGTTCGGTCTTGTCTCTGAGGAGTGGGGCGGTGAAACTATTTTCGTGGAAGTCTCCGCCAAGAAGCGGATCAATCTTCCCGATTTGCTGGAAATGGTTCTGCTGCAGGCCGACGTTATGGATCTGAAGACAAACCCCGACAAGGACGCCCGCGGCACCATTGTCGAAGCCAAGCTCGACCGGGGCCGTGGACCGGTTGCCACGGTACTTGTCCAAGAAGGTACCCTGAAGATTGGCGACTACTTCGTTGCCGGCGTCCACTCCGGAAGGGTTCGTGCCATGCAGAACGACCGAGGCGACAAGGTGCTTGCCGCCGGTCCATCCATGCCTGTTGAAGTCATCGGTTTCACGGGTGTTCCTGACGCAGGAGATGTCTTCATCAGCCTTCCCGACGAGAAAAAAGCCAAGGAAATCGCTTCCCATCGCCAGCAAAAACTGCGGGAAACCGAGCTTGCCAAGCACAGCAAGATGTCGCTGGAGCAACTCTACGACAAGATACAGAAGGGGGAGGTCAAGGACCTCAACGCCATTGTCAAGGCAGACGTCCAAGGCTCAGTGGAGGCTGTGGCAGAATCGCTGCGCAAGCTCTCCACCGACGCGGTTCGTCTCAACGTCATCCACTCTTCGGTTGGCGCCATTACCGAGACCGACGTTAACCTTGCCTCCGCCTCCAACGCGATCATCCTTGGCTTCAACGTACGTCCTGAGCCGAAGGCATCGGCAATGGCCGAGAAAGAAGGAGTCGACGTTCGCCTCTACAACATCATCTATGATGCGGTAGAAGACATCAAGAAGGCCATGGAGGGGTTGCTGGAGCCGACGCTTCGCGAAAAGTTCCTCGGACGGGCCGAAGTCAGAGAAGTATTCTCGGTGCCCAAGGTCGGGAACGTCGCAGGCTGTTATGTACAGGACGGCAAGATGCTGCGTAACGCACCGGTTCGGCTTCTGCGCGACAATGTGGTTGTCTATGAAGGAAAGATGTCATCATTGCGCCGCTTCAAGGATGATATGAAGGAAGTCGCCACCGGGTACGAGTGTGGTATCGGCCTGGAAAATTACAACGATATCAAGGTCGGCGATATCATTGAAGCCTATGAGATCGAGAAAATTGCTACCAAGCTCTAAGGTCTGCTGACTCGAGGATTTCATGCACAAACGATCCGACAAAGTTGCCGAAGCCATCCACGAACTCGTGTCCGGTCTCCTTGTCAAAGGACTCAAGGACCCCCGTATCGGGTTCGTTACCATTACAGGCGTCAAGGTAACCGACGATATTCGCCATGCGACCATCTATTACACGGTGATGGGGAGCGATGAGGAAAAGAAGGCAACCTCCCATGGTTTGAACAGCGCCGTAGGCTTCATTCGTAAAGAAGTGGGCAAAGAGCTCAGACTCCGGTTCGCCCCCGAACTCATCTTCAAGTATGATGAGTCGATCGAGTACGGTAGCCGTATCGACAAACTGCTTAAAGAAATTAGAAGCGAGGACGGTGACAATGATTGAGGGTATCATCGAGGAGATCCGCACTAACGGGAGCTTCCTGGTTACTACCCATGAGAACCCCGACGGAGATGCCGTCGGTTCATCTCTCGCCCTTGCCGGATATCTCAAGCGACTCGGTAAAGAGGTGACGATCCATTTTTGCGATCCCGTGCCCGACCTCTACTCCTTTCTGCCGTTGGCGAATGAAGCTACGCAGGCCCTTCCCGACCGTGACTATGATGTCTGTTTTGTTCTCGACGTGGGAGAATTTCGACGGGCCGGCAAGCAGGTTGCCGATTGCCGCCGGATCGGGAAACTGATCAACATAGACCATCATTTAACAGAAGACCATTTTGGTTGTATCAATTACATAGATCCCAAAGCGGCGGCAACGGGGATACTCGTTCACCGCATTATCAAGGGGGCAGGTGACGCCATTGACTATGAAACGGCGCTCTGCCTTTATACGGCCATCATTACCGATACCGGATCGTTTCGCTATTCAAACGCGAACCCCGAGGCTTTCGCCGTTGCGGGCGAATTGGTTGCCACCGGAATCAACACCTGGAACATCGCCGAGAAACTCTACGAGAGCCAACCCCGGCAGAGACTGGAGCTTCTGGCCCTGGCGCTCTCCACCATGTCGATTTCCCCACGGGGCGACTACGCCTCGATAACGGTTACTCTCGACATGTACGAGAAGACGGGCGCCTCTGCCGAACTGACGGATGGTTTCGTTAATTACCCGCGCTCCATCCGTGGGGTGGAGGTGTCGGTTTTCTTTCGCGAAATCAATCCGGGTCTTTTCAAAATAGGTTTCCGTTCCAAGGGAAAGGTTGACGTCTCGAGCATTGCATCCGCCTTTGGTGGTGGGGGGCACCACAATGCCGCAGGCGCCACCATGACCGGTTCCCTTGACGAGATAAAGGCGAAGATATTCTCTCACCTGGAAAAGTCCCTCTGACCTGATGGACGGATTCCTTGTCATTGACAAGCCGGCCGGCTTGACCTCCCACGACATAGTAGCGCGAGTCAGACGGATTCTCGGCCAGAAAAAGGCGGGCCATACGGGAACCCTCGATCCCTTTGCCACGGGGGTTTTGCCGGTTGCCGTGGGCGAGGGAACCAAGGCGATTCCGTTTCTTGACGAGGCGGTCAAGGAATACCGTGCAACAATGGTTCTTGGTGCTGCCACTGACACCCAGGACTGTACTGGGCGCGTTGAGAGGGAAGGTGATTGGACCCGCTTGTCACCCGAAACGGTCAGAGAGGTCCTCAGTTCCTTCCTGGGAAAGGGCACGCAGATTCCCCCCATGTACTCGGCTATCAAGCAGGGTGGGGTTCCCCTCTACCGGCTTGCTCGAAAAGGATGTGAGGTAGAGCGCGAACCGCGCGAGATCGAGATCCACTCCGTTACCGTAGACCATATGGATTTGCCACGGGTAGAGTTCACTGTTTCCTGTTCCCGTGGCACCTACGTACGGACCCTGGCGCACGACGTGGGAGAGCGCCTTGGCTGTGGTGCCCACCTTACGCAATTGCGCAGAACACGGAGCGGGACATTTGATCTTTCACGGGCAGTTACCCTTGATGAGTTGGCCAGTCTCCAAGAGAAAGGCGCCGCAGGTTCAATCATCGTATCGCCCAATGATGCTTTGGGGCATTTGCCGCAGATTGAACTCACTGAAGATGAGGTTCGCAAGGTTTACTGCGGTATTTCTCCCGGGTGTCACGGCAGATATGTCGGCACTGATGCGTCTCTTGGTGCCGGAGTGAGGATACGGCTCGTGCGGGAGGGAAAACTTCTGGCTGTCGCGGAAATCGGTAGTGCCGAATCGGGGGACGGTAACAAAAACCTAAGGCTTATAAGGGTTTTTAACTAGGTTTGGCTTTACACTGGCGGTTCGTTGTGGTAATAGTTCTCCTTACGTTTTTTCGAAGCACGTCACAATCGATCAATGGTCGGAACACATGAAGGTGAAAGGGGGTGTACGGGAGTGCTGGTAACGGACAAGAAACAAGAGATCATTACATCGTTCAAGCGTCACGACAGCGATACGGGGTCTCCGGAGGTTCAGATTGCGATCCTCACTGAGCGGATCATCTATCTGACGGAGCATTTCAAGGTTCACAAAAAGGACCACCACAGCCGGCGCGGTCTTCTGAAGATCGTCGGCCAGAGAAGGAGACTCCTCGACTACCTCAAGAAGAAGGATGTCGAGAGATATCGGTCAATCATCGAGAAGCTCGGCATACGGCGATAAGAAGAGGCAGTATACTCCGTTGAGGGGTATATTGCCTTTCCTTTTTTTCAGCAGTCCCATGGGTGGCTAATCCGTGCGCCCGTCATGGGAGATAAGTTTCTGACAGCAGGCAGAATGGGCTTAGCGGCCCATTTATTTTTGTCAGGGTGTTGGGGGCGTGGATGGAACAACTAAGCGCTTGCTTGGTTGTTCCATCGACGGCCCCAACGCACCAGGAATAGGCTAAGGAGGCCAGAGTATGAATGAACAGAAAGTAACGGTTGATTTCGGTGGTAGAACGATAACCATTGCGACCGGCAAAATGGCAAAGCAGGCGAGTGGTGCTGTGATGGTCAGTTGCGGTGAAACCATGGTCCTTGTTACCGCGGTGGCGGTCAAGTCCGCCAAGGAAGGTCAGGACTTTTTCCCCCTGACGGTCAACTATCAGGAGAAGGCCTATGCCGGCGGCAAGATTCCCGGTGGTTTTTTCAAGCGGGAAGGGCGCCCGACGGAGAATGAGACCCTTACCTGCCGCTTCATCGACCGTCCGATCCGGCCGCTCTTTCCTGAAAACTTCCTCAATGATACCCAGATCATGGCAACCGTTGTTTCCGCGGACCAGGATAACGACCCGGGTATCCTCGCCATGATTGGCGCTTCGGCCGCTCTTGAAGTGTCCGATATTCCCTTCTTCGGCCCCATTGCCGGCGTGAAGGTCGGCCGTGTAGATGGGAAGCTGATCTGCAATCCGACCGCTGAGCAACTGGCTGCCAGCGACCTTGAAGTTATTGTTGCCGCGAGCCGCGATGCGGTCATCATGGTAGAGGGTGGCGCTGCGGAGATTTCCGAAGCCGACCTGCTGGAGGCCATCTTCTTCGGCCATGCCGCTGTCCAGCCGATCATCGATGCCCAGATCGAACTGCGCAAGCTGGCGGGCGTCCCCAAGCGGGAAATCGCTCCGCCGGTTGTTGATGGGGCTCTGCAGACGAAAGTCAAAGAGCTTGCTTATGCCCAGATGAAGGACGCAGTCAGGATTCAGTCGAAGCAGGAGCGCCACAAACGTATCGGCGCCATTGCAGATGAGACCATGTCGGCCCTTGAGGCTGACTTCCCCGGACGTAGCGCCGAGATCAAAGGCTTCCTTGAAGGTTTCGAGTACGAGCTGGTGCGTGAGCATATCCTCAAGGACGGCGAGAGGATTGATGGCCGCGACACCAAGACGATCAGGCCCATCACCTCGGAGGTTGGTCTGCTTCCCCGCGTCCACGGCTCAGCACTTTTTACCCGCGGTGAAACCCAGGCGATTGTTGCGGCCACCCTCGGCACATCCAGTGACGAGCAGCGGATCGACTCCCTCTACGGAGAGAGCAGGAAGCGGTTCATGCTCCACTACAACTTCCCTCCCTTCTCTGTGGGGGAAACAAGCTTCCGACTTGCTCCGGGTCGCCGTGAGATTGGCCACGGCTTTTTGGCCGAGCGCGCCCTTGAGCGGGTCTTGCCCAAGCACGACGATTTCCCCTACACCATTCGGATCGTGTCGGACATTCTGGAAAGCAACGGTTCTTCTTCCATGGCCTCTGTCTGCGGCGGCGCTCTTTCCATGATGGACGCCGGTGTGCCGATCACGGCGCCGGTTGCCGGTATCGCCATGGGTCTGATCAAGGAAGGTGACGATGTTGCAATCCTCTCCGATATCCTTGGCGACGAAGACCACTTGGGAGACATGGACTTCAAGGTGGCCGGCACCGCAAAGGGTGTGACCGCCATCCAGATGGATATCAAAATTACCGGAGTGACCCGCGAGATCATGGGCAAGGCCCTTGACCAAGCCAAAGACGGGCGGCTTCATATCCTTGGCAAAATGGCCGATGCGCTCACGGCTCCCCGGACCGACCTGTCTCCCTATGCTCCCCGCATCACCACCATCTGGGTCAAGACCGACAAGATTCGCGACGTCATCGGTGCCGGCGGCAAGAACGTCAGGGGGATCACCGAGGCCACGGGTGTTTCCATCGACATCGAGGATACCGGCAAGATCAATATTGCCAGCACCAACAAAGAGGCCTGCGACAAGGCGATCAAGATGATTCGCGACCTGACGGCAGAAGCCGAAGAGGGCAAGCTCTACATGGGTACCGTCCGGAAGGTCATGGACTTCGGGGCCTTTGTCGAAATCTTCCCCGGCACCGATGGCCTCGTCCATATTTCCGAACTCGATACCGAGCGGGTCAAGAACGTCACCGACATCCTCAAAGAGGGTGACAAGGTCCTCGTAAAGTGCATCGGTATTGACAAGCAAGGCAAGATAAAGCTGTCCCGGAAGGAAGCCCTGGGGGCCGTGCTGCCCGAGTAGTGTCCCCGGGAATCCCGCTGGTAAACTTCCAACTCCGCGGTATAGTCTTATCCATGGTTAGCAAAACGATCCTCGATAACGGCGTGCGGGTCATCTCCGAGTACATGCCCCACGCCCACTCGGTGTCCATTGGAATATGGGTCGCCAACGGCTCCCGCCACGAACGGCGGGAGCACAATGGCGTAGCCCATTTCATTGAGCACCTCCTCTTCAAGGGGACCTTGCGTCGTACGGCACTTGACATCGCCCGCGAGATTGACTCTGTCGGGGGGGTGCTCAATGCATTCACGAGCCATGAGTACGTATGCTACTACGCCAAGGTCCTCGATAAAAACCTTCCACAAGCCGTAGATCTTCTTACCGACATTTTTCTCCATTCAACGTTTGATCCGGACGAGATCGAGAAGGAGCGTAAGGTAGTCCTCCAGGAGATCAGCATGCTGGAGGACTCTCCTGACGACTATGTTCACGATCTCTTTCATCGCAGCTTCTGGAGGGGGCATCCCCTCGGCATGTCGATACTTGGCACCGCTGAGAGCATCGGCAGCCTCTCCCGCGATGCAATCCTGGCTCACCGGGACGAAATGTACCGCTCCGGAGACATTATTATTGCCGTGGCAGGCAATGTTCGCCACGACGAGCTCCTGAGACTCATAAACGTCAGTTTCGATTGTGTATCTGAGGGGACAGGGCGTGACTTCTGCCATCTCCCTGTATACGGCCAAAAGGTGGAGGTGGTTGAGAAGGATCTGGAGCAGCTTCATATCTGTCTTGGCACCAAGTCACTGCCACACAACCATCCCCGACGGTTTGAAGTTTACCTCATGAACACCATCCTCGGTGGAAGCATGAGCTCGCGCCTTTTCCAGGAGATTCGCGAGCGACTGGGGCTCGCCTACACGGTATACTCCTACGTGGTTTCCCATACCGATGCCGGATCTCTCGTAATCTATGCCGGTACAAGTCCTGAAAAGCTCAATGACGTCATGACAATAACATGTACCGAACTTAGACGACTGAAGACAGAACTGGTAACCGCGACTGAACTTGATGCTGCCCGTGAGCAAATCAAGGGAAATATCCTCCTGTCTCTAGAAAGTTCCGACAATCGGATGACCAAGCTTGCTAAAAACGAGATCTATTTTGGCCGCTACCTTTCCCTCGCCGAGTTGACCGACGGATTCGATGGGGTTACTGCCGACGGTATTCTTGATTTGGCCAATGACTTTTTCACGGTCGATTATGTGACGCTTGCCCTAACTGGCAAGGTACCCGGAGAGGTTCCGGATATCTCGCATCTTGTTTTGTAGGTGACCCATGGAACAGTGTGTGGTGAAGGTGCGACGTGTGCGGCGCGCGGAGGGGCAGAATTTTCCGTGTTACATGACACCCCATGCCGCTGGAATGGATATCTGTGCCGATCTCGACGATGACCTCGTCCTGGAACCGGGGGAGAGGAAGCTGGTTCCGACCGGACTTGCCATCTCGCTCCCTGACGGTTTTGAGGCCCAGGTGAGACCTCGAAGTGGCCTTGCCCTCAGGCACGGGATCGCCCTGGTGAATTCCCCCGGCACGATCGACCCTGACTACCGCGGCGAAATCGGGGTAATTCTCATCAATCACGGTAGTGAGACGTTTGTGGTAAAGCGGGGAGAGCGGATCGCCCAGATGGTGTTTGCCCCCTTTGTCCGCGCTGAACTTCTTGAGGTGGACGAACTCGACGAGACAGCACGGGGTGACGGGGGATTTGGCCACACCGGCCGATGAAAGGGAGTACGTCCGATGAATGATCCGCGCATACGTCAACTCGCTGAAGTGCTCGTAACCTACTCTACGCGGGTAAAGAAGGGGGATGTGGTTCTCATTAGTGCTTCCGGCACCGATTGCATCCCTCTCGTCAAAGAACTCTACGCCCTCTGCCTTGCCCGGGGGGCAAAGTATGTCGAGTATTCATTTCAGGTTTCTGAAATTGACCGCCATTTCTACAACACAGCGACCAAGGCGCAACTTTCTTTCTTTCCCCAGCACAAGCTGGATTTCATGAAGCAGGTTACGGTCTATATTTCCATCTCCGGTTCCCAGAATTCAATGGTGATGGCCCAGGCTAACCAGAAGAATATGATTGCATGGTCGAAGATCACCCGCCCCATCGTCGACTGGCGCGTTAAGAACACCCGCTGGGTAATAACCCGTTATCCGACCCACGGTGCTGCGCAGGAAGCGAAGATGAGCCTCGAGGAATACGAAGAGTATCTCTTCGCCGCATGCTGCATCGATTGGGAGGCTGAATCGCGCAAGCAGGACAAGCTGAAACGCCTGATGGACAGGGCCAATACGGTGAGGATCAAGGCATCGGACACCGATCTCTCCTTCAGCATCAGGGGGCTGAACGGTATAAAGTGCGATGGACGCTTCAATATTCCCGATGGAGAGGTTTTTACAGCACCGGTCCGTGATTCGGTGGAAGGGTACATTACCTACAACTGCCCGACTATCTACCAGGGTAAGGAGTTCAACGGCATCCGACTTCAATTCGAGCAAGGACGGATTGTGAAGGCTATGGCACCGGCCTTGGAAGAAGATCTCAACCGTATCCTCGACACTGATGAAGGTGCCCGCTACATCGGTGAATTTGCCATTGGCGTGAATCCGAACATCCGTGAACCTATGCGCAACATCCTCTTTGACGAGAAGATATTCGGTTCCATACATTTCACTCCTGGCCAATGTTATGACGAGTGCAACAACGGCAACCGTTCGGCTGTTCACTGGGATATGGTGAAACTCCTCAAGGGCGACGGAGAGATATGGTTTGACGATGTCCTCATCCAGAAGCATGGCGTTTTTGTGCATAAAGACCTCGTTTCCCTCAATCCGAAACAACTGTAATCTCTATGCTCCTTGAAATTAATCACCAGAATCCCCAGCCGAGGCTTATCGCGAACGTGGTCGAAATTCTGAAGGACGGCGGCATCATTGCCTATCCCACAGACACGACCTATGGTATTGGCTGTAGTATCTTCAGCAAAAAGGGGATCGAACGGATTTATCTCCTCAAGCAGCGCGAGAAAAAGAAACCATTTTCCTTCATCTGCTCCGACCTCTCCGAAGTGGCCCGCTATGCCAAGGTCAGTAATTACGCCTATAAGATACTGAAACGTCATCTTCCAGGTCCCTATACCTTTGTCCTCGATGCAACCAGTATTGTTCCTGATCTCCTTGTGACAAAACAAAAGACGGTGGGCATCAGGATTCCGGATAACCGTATCTGCCTTTCCCTGGTCAAGGCGCTGGAGCATCCCATTATCACGACAAGCGCTAATCTTTCCGGTGAAGAACCCATTGGCGACCCATACCTCGTCGAACTCGGGATGGGAAAGCAGCTGGACGTTGTCGTCGACGGGGGTATTCTCTCTGCCGATGTCAGCTCGGTTGTAAGCCTCATTGGAGACTACCCCCAAGTGCTTCGCGCCGGCGTGGGTGATGTGAGCTGGTGCGAGGAGTGATTCAGAGCGCGGGTCGCCGATGTCCGGCACGCCAAATTGCTTGCAAATACAACGATAATAGGGTATGAGAAAACATCCGGCCGCCCGTAAGGGCGGTTTTCTTTACGGTTCATTTCTCTTGACAATGCGAAGCAGTTCACTATACTGATGGGCTTCGGGTAATAGGCTGATTGTTAATGAAAATTAGAGTTGATGACATAACAGAGCAGCCAAAGCTTCTCTTCTTCGAAGAACCTCACGAAGCGTTTCCTTCACTGGTGGAACTTCAAGCAAGAGGCGAGAGCGAATTCCTCTCACCTCTTGCGGTTGAGTTGTCGGTTGTGAGGGAATATGGACATATTCGGGTCAAGGGGAGTGTGGCAGTCAAAATGCGCTTCGATTGCTCCCGTTGTCTCTCAGCTTTTGACTCAGATATTCATTCGGCGTTTACGATGTTCTACTCTAAAGGTAACCGGCTCAATTCCGAGGAAGATGAGGTCGAACTCGCCGAGGAGGACCTTATCTCCGTATCCTATGAAGGTGACGAGATCGATTTTGCCCCTGAAATCGCCGAGCAGGTGATTATGGAGTTGCCGCTCAAGCCACTCTGTAGCGATGAGTGTCATGGGCTTTGTGTTGTGTGCGGTGCCGAGCTCAATGAAGGTGACTGTGGGTGTGAACGGGCCTCGTTCAATCCAAAGTTTAGCGCGCTGAAGAATTTAAAAGTAGAAAAGTAAAAGGAGAAATATCATGGCAGTACCTAAGAAGAAAACGTCCAAATCCCGCAAAAACATGAGAAGGGCACACGATTTCCTTACTCCCCCGGCTGCTTCCGTTTGCCCCCAGTGCAAGGCTCCGAAGCTCCCCCACCGCGCCTGCGCCTCCTGTGGCACCTATAAAGGCAAAGAAGTCATCAAGAGCGAAGAAATCTGATTTTTCCTCGTCAAGCCTGACTTTCCATTGTCCAGGAGTACCATGAGAGTAGCGGTCGATGCCATGGGGGGCGACAATGCTCCTTCTGTTGAAGTTGAGGGAGCAGTTGCAGCCGCACGTGAGTTCGGCATTGCCATCACCCTTGTCGGTGATACGGAGCGACTACGTCAGGAGTTGGGCAAGCATAAAGTCCAAGGACTTGACATTGCACTTCATCATGCTAGCGAAGTGGTTGGGATGCATGATGCTGCTTCGGATGCCGTTCGGCGCAAGAAAGATTCATCAATCCGCATTGCTTTTGAGCTTCTCAAGAGTGGTTCTGCTGACGCTGTTGTGAGCGCCGGAAATTCCGGAGCAACCATGGCTGCGGGCATGTTCGTCCTGAAGCGACTCAAAGGGATCGATCGGCCTGCGATCGCTCAAATTTTCCCGACTTTACGTGGCAGGACCCTTGTTCTCGACGTTGGTGGTAACGTCGACTGCAAGCCTATTCACCTCGTCCAATTTGCCATCATGGGTGAAGTGTACGCTCGCCACGTTATGGGAGTTGAGCAGCCACGTATCGGGCTTCTTTCCAATGGCGAAGAGGACAGCAAGGGGAATGAACTCACCCGCGAAACTAATTCTATCCTGAAGAACATTTCCTTTGATTATGTTGGTTATGTAGAAGGCCGTGACATTTTTAATGGAATGGTTGATGTGGTGGTTTGCGACGGGTTTGTTGGTAACGTTGTTCTGAAGCTGTCTGAAGGACTTGCCGAAGCCGTGGGCAAAATGCTGAAAGATGAAATCAAGCAGAGCTTTCTCTCCAAGCTAGGGTATCTGTTCTCTCGCAAGGCATTCTCGAATTTCAAGAAAAAGGTAGATTATGCTGAATACGGTGGTGCGCCGCTTCTGGGGATCAACGGCGTTGCCATGATTTGCCATGGCGGCTCAAACGTCAAGGCGATCAAGAACGCGATCATCTTCGCCAATGATTACGCTCGCAAAGGAGTCAATCAGCGGCTCGCAGAAAAGCTGGAGACTGAGTTCACCGCATACATGCAGCAACGGGATCCCGTCAAAGAGTCGGTTGCCGGCTAGAAGGGGCATGTGGATGACTAGAACGAGAATTACCGGCACAGGTTCAGCAGTGCCCGAGAACATCCGCACGAATTTCGACCTGGAAAAAATGGTAGATACCACTGATGAGTGGATAACCACTAGGACAGGGATCAGGGAGAGGCGCATCGCCGCCGAGGGGGAGTATACTTCGACCTTTGCAACACGGGCCGCGGAGCGAGCCCTTGAGATGGCCGGAGTAGCTGCTGAAGAGATTGATCTTATTATTGTTGCAACCATTACTGCCGATTTTCCCTTCCCCGCAACTGCCTGCCTCGTCCAGAGCAATCTCGGAGCCAAGAAAGCTGCTGCCTTCGATATAGCTGCTGCCTGTTCAGGATTTGTCTATGGCCTCTCGATTGCGGATAATGCTATCCGGGGAGGTACGGCACGCAAGGCACTCGTCATTGGTGCCGAGGTTTTGAGCCGAATTATTGACTGGACCGACAGGAATACCTGTCTTCTTTTTGGCGATGGTGCCGGAGCCGTGGTCGTTGAGGCGTGCGAGGGTGAGCGGGGGATTCTTTCGACCCATCTGCACAGCGACGGTTCTTACTGGGAACTTCTCTACCAGCCTGGCTGCGGCAGCCGAAACCCAGCCGTACAGCAAACCCTGGACGAGCGGAAGATCTTTCTCGTGATGCAGGGGAATGAGGTGTTTAAGTTGGCAGTGCGTGCCATGGAGGACGCTGCACTTCAGGCATTGGAAACAAATCGCCTCACCCCCTCTGATATAAGTATTTTCATTCCCCACCAGGCAAACCGCAGGATCATCGATGCCATTGGCAAGCGGCTCGGGCTCGGCGCTGACAAAGTCTACGTAAATCTCGACCGTTATGGAAATACCTCGGCTGCTTCCATTCCGCTGGCCCTTGATGAGGCTAACCGCGGTGGCAGAATCAACGAGGGAGACATTGTGCTCTTCGATGCCTTTGGCGGCGGACTCACCTGGGGATCGGCCTTGGTGCGTTGGTAATCGTTCTCGAAAAGGAATTGTCATGAGCAAACGAGCGTTCATATTTCCCGGTCAGGGCTCCCAGTATCCTGGAATGGGGAAAGACCTTGCGGACAATTTTTCTGTTGCCCGGCAGATATTCCAGGAGGCGGACGACGCGCTTGGGAGCAGTCTTTCGCGTCTTTGCTTCGAAGGGCCCGAAGACCAGCTCAAGCTGACCGCCAACACGCAACCGGCTATACTGACGGTGAGCGTGGCTGCCCTGCGGGTTCTTCAGGCGGAAACTGGTCTTGTTGCTGATTATCTGGCCGGCCACTCCCTTGGAGAGTATTCCGCTCTGGTAGCGTCTGGCGCCCTTCGGTTCGCCGACGCGGTGAGGACGGTTCGTTCCCGCGGTACTTTCATGCAGGAGGCTGTGCCGGTGGGCGTTGGTGCCATGGCTGCCATGCTCAACATCGAGCCCGATGTCCTTGCTGCTATCTGTGTTGAAGCGGCCCAGGGTGAAGATGTTTCTCCTGCCAATTTTAACTCGCCCGGACAGATTGTCATCGCCGGTCACACCGGTGCCGTCAATCGGGCCATCGAGATCGCCAAGGCCAAAGGTTTCCGCAAGGCGATGCTTCTTACGGTGAGTGCTCCCTTCCATTCGAGCCTCATGGTGCCGGCTGGCGAACGGCTTGCTGAGGTTCTAGCTGCGGTTACGGTTGGCGACCTCGCTGCTCCGGTTGTGACAAACGTCGAGGCGAAGCCCAACCAGGACAAGGGGCGCGTGAACGAGCTTCTCGTGCGTCAGGTGAGCGCGCCGGTTCTGTGGGATGCCTCTGTTCGCGAGATGGTGGCCCTTGGTGTTACCGAGTTCGTCGAGGTCGGTCCCGGAAAGGTCCTGTCGGGTCTCGTAAAGAGGATTGATAAAGAGGTGGTCACGAAGAATGTCGAAGATGCTGCAGGAATGAAGGTCATCGGGTAGGGGGAGCCATGAGTCTTGCAGGTAAGGTTGCAATCATAACGGGCGCCTCGCGCGGGATCGGCAGAGCCATTGCACTCAGACTTGCCCAGGATGGGGCTGACCTGGTGGTGACTGCCACGACCCTGGAAACTGCCCGAAATACTGCTTCTGAGATCGAAGCGCTGGGGCGAAGGGCGCTGGCTCTGGCTGTCGATGTGGCCGATCCGGCATCCGTTGATGCCCTGTTTGCCGCGGTGGTCGAAACCTTTGGCAAAGTTGACATCCTGGTGAACAACGCGGGCATAACAAAGGACGGACTGCTTCTCAGGATGAAGGATGCAGACTGGGACGCAGTTATCGATGTGAACCTCAAGGGTGCGTTTAACTGTGTCCGCGAGGCAGCAAAGCTCATGGCAAAGGCCCGCAGTGGCCGCATTGTCAATATCAGCTCCGTTGTGGGCGAGATGGGAAACGCGGGGCAGATAAACTACTGCGCCAGTAAGGCCGGTATGATCGGACTTACCAAGTCGGCTGCTCGGGAACTCGCCAAGCGGGGAATCACGGTCAATGCTGTAACGCCCGGGTTCATTGAGACCGACATGACGGCGGTTCTCTCTGAGAAGGTGCGGGAGGGGCTTTTGCAGCAGATTCCTATGGAGCGCCTCGGCACGCCGGATGATGTTGCCAATGCCGTCCTCTTCCTTGTATCGCCCATGGGCGACTACATCACGGGACATGTTCTTTCTGTCAATGGTGGCATGTACATGTGAAAAAATTATCTTTCGCAATCTGATTGTTTCATGGTATGTAGCTAGAAAAATTAACCGAAAACCTGAACAGGGTTAAAACCAAACGGAGGTGAAAAAGCATGTCAGCGATAGACAAAAGGGTTAAAGAGATCGTTGCCGAGCAGCTCGGCGTCGATGAGGCACAGGTAACGAACGAGGCATCGTTCATGGACGATCTGGGTGCCGACTCTCTTGATACCGTGGAACTGGTGATGGCTCTCGAAGAGGAGTTCGATATCGAGATCTCCGACGAGGATGCAGAGAAGATCCAGAGCGTACAGGACGCCATCGACTATATCACCGAGCACACCTAAGCACAGAGGGGAAGGGAAAACCTTCCCCTTTTTCACTAAAAGCGGCAATGCCGCCATCTCTGAACAATTCCAGAACATCGGGAGCACGCCACTATGAGAAGAGTTGTTGTGACGGGAGTCGGTGCCGTTTCTCCCTTGGGGACCGGCAACGGCAAGAACTGGGATGCACTCGTCGCGGGACAGTCGGGTATAGACCTCATTTCCCGCTTTGACGCCTCGGAACTTCCCGTAAAGATTGCCGGTGAAGTAAAAGATTTTAATCCAGAGGATTACATTGACAAAAAAGAGGTCAAGAAGATGGACCTCTTCATTCAGTACGCCATGGGTGCAGCACAACTTGCCATGGAGGACTCGGGGCTCACAATCACCGACGAGAACGCCGAGCGGGTCGGGGTGCTTGTTGGAGCCGGTCTCGGCGGGTTGCCGACCATTGAGAAATATCATGCGGCCATGCTTGAAGGGGGCTACAGGAAGATTTCTCCCTTCTTCATCCCGATGCTCATCATCAACCTGGCGCCTGGGCATATCTCTATCAAGTTCGGCGCAAAAGGGCCGAACCTGTCTTCGGTTTCGGCCTGTGCAACCGGCACTCACTCCATCGGCGATGCCTACCACATGATCAAACGGGGAGATGCAGACGCAATGATCGCTGGCGGCACCGAGTCGACGGTAACCCCGCTTGGTATTGGTGGTTTTGCAGTGATGAAGGCCCTTTCCACCCGCAATGATGACCCCAAGGGTGCATCACGACCCTTTGAGAAGAACCGTGATGGCTTCGTTCTTGCGGAGGGTGCCGGTATCGTGATTCTCGAAGAATACGAGGCAGCCAAGAAACGCGGTGCCAAGATCTATGGCGAGATTGTGGGATATGGTCTTTCAGGCGATGCCTATCACTTGACAGCGCCGGCCCCGGAAGGGGAGGGAGCGGCCCGTTGCATCAAGATGGCACTTAGCAATGCCGGCGTCAATCCGGAGGCGGTTAGTTACATCAACGCCCATGGCACCTCCACCCCTTTCAATGACTACTATGAAACCCTCGCCATCAAGCGTGTCTTCGGTGATCACGCGAAGAAGGTAATGGTATCCTCCACAAAGTCTATGACCGGTCACCTTCTTGGCGCTGCTGGCGGTGTTGAGGCGGTCTTTACCCTCATGGCGATGGAAAAGGGTGTGGTTCCCCCGACCATCAACTATCAGGAAGCCGATACAGAGTGTGATCTCGACTATGTACCCAACGCAGCACGTGACGCGAAGATCACCTACGCCATGAGCAACAACTTCGGTTTTGGCGGTACCAACGCCACGCTCCTCTTCAAGAAGATCTAGCGAGGTGATACGGTGATACTCGTCGGAAGCGATCATGGTGGTCTGGAACTGAAGGACGCAATCAAGAGACTTCTTGTTGAGCGGGGTGCTGCCGTAGAGGACTGTGGAACAGATAACGGCAATTCGGTCGATTATCCCGACTTCGGAATCAAGGTTGCCCGCAAGGTTTCTGCTGGTGAAGCGGAGAAAGGCATTCTCTTCTGCGGGACTGGCATCGGGATGTCCATTGTCGCCAACAAGTTTCCCAATGTTCGGGCGGCTCTGGCGACCGACCCCTTCATGGCACGTATGGCAAAAGAGCACAACAATGCCAATATACTGGTCCTTGGGGGAAGGGTACTCGACGAGGCGACGGCCAGGGAAATGGTCTGCGCCTGGCTCGATGCCGCGTATGAAGGGGGCCGCCACCAGGGAAGACTCGACAAGATTGCCGCCCTTGAGAGGGAACTGATGAAGTAGCCCGGCCGGCCTCGGCCGACTGGCGAAAGAAATGCACTACGGGACTGTCAACGGTCCCGTTTTCCTTTTTGTAATCGTTAAAGGAGTCTACCATGTCCATTCTTGCAACCTTTGACCCGGCAGTTGCCGAGGCAATACGTCACGAAACCGAGCGCCAGGAGTACAATCTGGAGCTTATCGCGTCCGAGAATTTTGTTTCCGAGGCAGTGCTGGAAGCCCAGGGGTCGGTTCTGACCAACAAGTATGCCGAAGGGTATCCCGGCAAGCGTTACTATGGCGGCTGCCACCATGTGGATGTGGTGGAGAACCTCGCCATTGATCGGGCTAAAGAACTTTTTGGCGCCGACCATGCGAACGTACAGCCCCACTCGGGCTCCCAGGCCAATATGGCGGTTTACTTCTCGGTGCTCAAGCCGGGCGACACCATTCTCGGCATGAACCTCTCCCATGGCGGGCACCTGACCCACGGCAGCCCCGTCAACTTCTCGGGACGCTTCTTCAACGTGGTTCCCTACGGCGTTTCGCAGGGAACCGAGACCATTGACTTCAACGAAGTCGAACGTCTGGCGCTTGAGCACAAACCGAAGCTTATTATCGTCGGGGCCAGCGCATACCCGCGGGTTCTGGACTTTGCCGCTTTCCGGGCCATAGCCGACAAGGTGGGGGCGTTGGTCATGGTGGACATGGCCCATATCGCGGGACTGGTGGCCGCTGGTCTCCATCCGAACCCGGTTCCCTATGCAGAGTTCGTCACTACCACGACCCACAAGACCCTGCGTGGCCCCCGAGGCGGCATGATCCTCTGTCGCGAGGAGTTTGCCAAGACCATCAACTCCAATATCTTCCCCGGCATCCAGGGGGGGCCGCTCATGCACGTGATCGCGGCCAAGGCGGTGGCCTTCAAGGAAGCCCTTGCCCCGGAGTTCAAGACGTATCAGCAACAGATCGTCAAGAATGCGCAAACTCTCGCCGACGAGCTCGTAAAGCGTGGCTTCCGGCTCGTCTCCGGTGGTACCGACAATCACCTGATGCTGGTGAATCTGACGGGCACCGAGCTGACCGGCAAGGTGGCCGAAGAGGCCCTTGACAAAGCGGGCATCACCGTAAACAAGAATACTGTTCCCTTCGAAACCCGCTCACCCTTCGTTACCTCGGGGTTCCGGATCGGTACGCCTGCCGCAACCAGCCACGGACTTAAAGAGACGGAGATGGCAGAGGTTGCTGCTTTTATCGCCGAGGCACTGGCGAACGTGGAGAACGAGGCGAAGCTTGCGGAGGTAAAGGGAAAGGTCAACGCCCTTATGAGCCGCTTCCCGCTTTATGCCAATCGTCTGAAGTAGTTTTCATTGACCACGACGCAAAGAGGGGGAATGCACCATGCATTCCCCCTCTTTGCGTTTAAACTGCCGTGGAAGCCGGAGTCTATTCCTTTATGAAGACCGCCAGCTCGACGCGGTCGCCATCGGACAGGCAGACCGGAAAGCAGAGTGCTTTATGGCCCGCCGGGACCGGAATGCCGTCGGGAGTGTCGATGATCTCGGGTGGGGCTATCTCGACGGATTTGCCGATCTGTGCCGCTTTGGCGGCAATGTTTCCCATGACCACGTTCACGAATTCCATGACGGTGTCGTCAAGGACTTCCTTGGGTTCGTTGTCGACGTTCGGTTCCTTGAGGATTGCCTTGGCGATTTTTGCCCGGGTTGCAGCGGTAACGCCCATGAGGTAGCTGCCCGAAATATCGCCCGTAAAATCCATGGCTGCGTAGAGATCCATGGCGGGCAGTCGCTCGGCCACGAAGCAGGGTTCGGGCCGGAAAACGAGGAGTGCCACGCGAGTGAGCATCTTGTAGGAGAGGTCGACCACCATCTCCCAAACCTTCGGCTCGGGGATACCAGCCGGAATTGTCACGGTATCGGTTATGTACTGGGCTTGGTCGGCTTTGAAATAGTCCAGGTATTTCGGCAGAGCATCGGCTTGGAGCCCCCCAACCTTGACAAGGGCCTCTCCGATGTAGAGGTGAGTGTTCTTCTGCCGCGCCAGCACCTGCATCATTTGATCGCCTGTTAACAGGCCAAGCTTGACCGCCATGTCTCCAAAGCGAAGATCTTCGATCCGCTGAGCATTGTGGACTCTCTCAATGTCTGCCTCCGTGAGAATGCCCATGGCAAGGGAAGTGGCTCCGAAACTGAGATTAACCGATTCTTGCAGCCCTATGGCTTGCAGGAGTATTTCCCTCGAAACGACCCCTTTTTCAACAAGAAACTGCCCGAAAAACTTCACTGCCATATGCTGTCCTCCTTGAGAACAAAGTGTTTCGTAACGTGGTATCGAGCGATGTCTCTACATCTCGCGGAGAATATTCAGAATGTTGTCCGCCTCGAACGGTTTTGAGATAACCGTGCGGGCACCGAGACGCAGGGCCTCGGTGAATTTGTCGCCAACGCCGCCGAGCGACGTGATCATGACCACCTTCACGTTCTTGTCCAGGGCCACGAGTGTACGCAGAGCAGTCAGTCCGTCCATCCCCGGCATGTTCATGTCCATGCAGATGATGTCAGGGTGCTCGGTCTGGTGCATCCGGATGGCCTCCATGCCGTTCTTGCCGTGGCCGACAACATGAAACTCGCCGCTTTCGCTGAGGATCTTGTCCAGTTGGCGGGCCACCGAGATACTGTCGTCCACAATCAATACTTTCTTCATGCACTCCTCCTTCCAGACTATACTCATGCTCGAAGCGTCTTGTCACTCTGTACTATTTGTATCGGCAAGTAGGAGTAAATATTTAGAAAAATTTTTCGCCACTCTGTGTCTTGGTGTCGGATTTGTAAAAAATTGCTCGTATTGTCGAGAACTTTTACATTTGTCTTTGTGGTAATAATTATGCGATGTGGCAAATCATCCTATATTTGGGGCAATAACCGGAGGACCATGTGGTGGCACAATAAATGCTTGGACAACATTAATAAATCAAAATTTAAGGAGTAGCCAAGGATGGCGTATTAAATCAAAGGCACCTTCTTCTTTCTTCCTGATCAATGTAACTCCTGAATTATTAGGCTTAAACTTTACATCTTTCCTGAAATTTTCCTGCCTCACATCCTTTCATTGTGTGCCCTCCCTGTTCTGAGAATCGTAAAAAATTCCGACTGTTAGTGTTTCAGGATTAATTTCAACAGCTGCTTCAAGCCCATGGGCAAAGGAGATCGATTATGAACGCTTGTCGACTGACTCTTATCGTATCGCTGTTCTCCGCTTTAGTATTTTCAGGCGATGTCTCGGCGCAGCCCCTGCACTACGGTGATTTCTCCACCGCCCTTTCCGGCTGGACGACCCTGGGGGATGTCACCGTTGAGAATGAAGAAGCGGTACTGGGCGATAACGGGGCAACATACAGCATCCTTTATCAGGGGATCCCTTTGGCTGCGGGCGATTACACCTTTGAATTCGACTTCAGGAACCGCTTGTCCGGCACCGTACCCCTGGAGCCCCCTCGACACCTTTTTCGCCACCCTCTATTTCACGAATGACCTGAGCGGGTTCAATCTGGCGCCGGGGGGATTCGATGCGGCGCTTCCACTCCTCAGTCTGGACCACAACGGCGTGTTCGACAGCGTCGCAGCAATCGGCGCAAGTGGGAAAGGTCCGGAGTGGTCGCACATGAGCCTTGAATTTCACAACGGATACGCCTACGTCGTACCGGTATTTGAGCTGTTCGACATGAATTACATCGATAACGACAGTAAGGTTCTTCTCGACAATGTCGGCATTGATCAGGCTGCGGAGCCTGCCGTTATCCCTGAACCAGCGACGTTTATCCTCTCAGGGGGCGGCATCCTGGCGCTTCTTGCCTTCAGGATGAGACGAGGAAGAGGGTAGGTTGGGCAAAGGCGGCTTCATGCCGTGCCCAAGATTACCGCTGTTTAGCCCAAGCTACGCAGATTCAGAGGTTACATGCTTCTAAGCACTACTGTCCGGTAAAGTTCGAATGTACTTCTGTAACCAACTGATTCTTATAGCTCTTTGACATAATTGTTCTTTTTTCGATTTGAATTCGTTTCGGGTGCTACCTTTCTGACTTCACAGGAGGGTGGCGATGCAATCCG
>CAJPFF010000109.1 GCA_905339345.1 Geobacteraceae bacterium
AGACCGATGTCGCTTTTGCTCGGAATGGCGGCTCCGTCGCCCACCTCAACGATGGCGGGCCGTTTCCCGTCGTGGACCATCATTTACCGCAGCCACTTCTTGCGGAGTTGCTCGTCCACCTTCTTGGCCTTGACGGCCTTGATCCCCTTGTTGAGCTGGTCAACGAGGGCCTTGTTCCCCTTCTTCACCACGATGCCGTAGGCCTCCTGGGTGAACGGCTTGCCGACGATCTTGAACTTGGCCTTGTACTCGGCCTTCTGGAGGGCGTAGTGGGCGGCGGTGGGCTCGTCGCAGACCACCCCGGCGATGCGGCCGGCGGCCATGTCCTCGAAGGCGAGGCCGATCTCGTCGTAGTTCTTGAGCTCGACACCTTGAACCTTCTTGATCTCGAAGGCGCCGGTGGTGCCGATCTGGGCCCCCACCTTCTTCCCCTTCAGGTCGGCGATTCTGCTGGATCTGGCGTCGGTCTTGGGGACCACAAGGATCTGGCCGATGTTGATGTAGGGGTCGGAGAAGTCGAACTGCTTCTGCCGTTCAGGCGTGATGGTGACGGAGGAGATGATGGCGTCGTAGCGGCCGCCCCCCAGGCCGGCGAAGATGCCGTCCCAGGCGGTGTTCTTGTACTGGACGGAGAGGCCCGCTTCCTTGGCGATGGCGTTCATGAAGTCGATGTCGAAGCCGACGACCTTCTTGGAGGCGTCCACCATCTCCATGGGGGGCCAGGTGGCGTCGGTGGCGACGGTGATGGATCGGGGTGCGGCCGCCTGCAGCGGCGCGGCGGTGGCGATGGTCAGAGCGGCCAGGGCGATCAATGTCAGGGCGCGACGGAGCACTTTCATGTTTCCTCCCGTGGTGTAAATTGGTCAAATCAATTTTAGTCAGGCTTAAATGTGGCCACAATTATATGGATTTTGGCGGTATGTCAATCTTTTTGGTGGGCAAATTCGGCCCTGAAACCATTTTCGTTTACTTTTTTAAGGAGAATGTTTAAGAGTATCAAACTTGTTCAAAAATACATCACTTCGGCCGGACCCCGAGCGAATCCGTGAGACGACTCAGCGCCATAACCCCCCGGCATAATACAATCTCAGTTTCAGAGGAGACAGACCGCCATGAGCAAGCCCACCGAGCGCCGCTACCAGTTTGCCAGCGACAATTACGCGGGGATATGCCCTGAAGCGTGGCAGGCCATGGAGGCCGCCAACAGGGGCTATGCCTGCTCCTATGGCGACGACCCCTGGACCGAGAAGGCCTGCCGGCTGCTGCGGGATCTCTTCGAGACCGACTGCGAGGTCTTTTTCGTCTTCAACGGAACCGCCGCCAACTCCCTGGCCCTGGCCTCCCTCTGCCATTCCTACAACAGCATCATCTGCCACGAGACCTCCCACGTGGAGACCGACGAGTGCGGCGCATCCGAATTCTTCTCCAACGGGACCAAGATTCTCCTTGTGCCGGGGGAACATGGCAAGGTGGACCTGGAGGCCGTGGAGCACACGGTGAAACGCCGCGTCGACATCCACTACCCGAAGCCCAAGGCCCTGAGCGTCACCCAGGCCACGGAGCTTGGCACCCTCTACACGGTGGAGGAACTCCAGGCTGTTGGGGAACTGGCCCGGCGCCTTGATCTGAAGGTCCACATGGATGGAGCCCGTTTCGCCAACGCCGTTGCGGCCCTCGGGACGGCACCGGCCGAGCTCACCTGGAAGGCGGGGGTGGACGTCCTCTGCTTCGGCGGCACCAAGAACGGCATGGCGGTGGGGGAGGCGATCATCTTCTTCAACCGCGACCTGGCCCGGGAATTCGACTACCGCTGCAAGCAGGCGGGGCAGCTCGCCTCAAAGATGCGTTTCCTTGCTGCACCGTGGATCGGCATGCTTGAAAGCGGGGCCTGGCTCACCCGGGCGGCCAGCGCCAACACCTGCGCCGCCCGGCTGGAGGCCCGACTGCGGGAGATTCCCGGGGTGGACATCCGCTTCCCCCGTCAAGCCAACTCGGTCTTCGCCGACTTTTCTCCGGAGGTGGCCGCCGGGCTCCGGGAGCGGGGATGGCACTTCTATTCCTTCATCGGCTCCGGCGGGGCCCGCTTCATGTGCTCCTGGGAGACGACCGAGGAGGACGTGGATCTCCTAGCGGCCGACCTCCTCGCGTCAGCTACCTGTGAAGGCTGACCGCTCCCAAAGCTCCTGCCGTTTTTATTCATCTAGCGTATTCTTTTTTCAGGCACTCGGTTCGATATTTATTGTTACGTAATATCAAGGTGTTGAGTGAATTGTCTCCCGGGAGGGGGAGTTTTCCCCTCCCGCTTCTGTATGCCTTCCCTATACATTTACCCTCTCACCACGCATGACCCGCCCGAAGTCCGAAACAAATACATTAGCCATTACAGCTAGTTATAAAATATAAACTTTTTGCCACGCACATGGCACACCCGGTGCAATTAAAAAATACAAAGCAACCAGTTCTCACCGGAAAACAAGGAGGATGTCATGAAAGCCATAGCCAACGCACTGATCGTTACGATAGCAACCGCTTCTTCCGCCCTTGCCGCCAGCGGCGCAGCCGCCGACGAAGGCGGATTCCTCGCTCCGCTGTTCCTGGCCCTGGG
>CAJPFF010000110.1 GCA_905339345.1 Geobacteraceae bacterium
GTTCTCTGCCGTCGCTTTTGCGGGAGAACAACCGGTCGCCATTTTCCATTCCTTCAACGAAAAGTACGCTGACGTGGAGAAGTACGTCTGCTCCCTCGCCAAGCAGGGGTACTCCCACATCCAGATCGCGCCGGCGCAGAAATCCAATCCGGCCGGAGAATGGTGGGCGAGGTACCAGCCGGTTGATTACTCCGTCATCGAGGGGCGGGGGACTGAGCAGGAGTTGAAGCGGCTTATCGTCAGGGCGCACCGGTGCAAAGTCAAGGTAATCGCCGACGTCGTCTTCAACCACATGGCGAGCATGCCGGAATATCAGGACCTGCACTATCCCCAGTTCGGCCCGGAAGATTTCCGCCCTGCCTGCGACATCAACTATCAGGATGGCACTAGGGATACGGAAGTGGACTGCTGGCTCGGTGGCCTGCCGGATCTGGACCTGAGCCGGAAAAAGGTTCGGGATATTCACCAGGCCCACATCAAGAAGCTGCTCAAGCTCGGTATCGACGGTTTCCGCTTCGACGCGGCCAAGCATATGTCGCCGGAGATTGTCAAAAGTTACATCGACTACATTGACTCGCAGAGCAAAGGGAAGACCTGGAACTACCTTGAGGTGATCGAGGACGGCGATACGAGCGCCGAGCGGTACAACTGGATCGCTGCGGTTACGGACTTTCTGCTGTACAACTCCATGAAAGGCGCCTTCAGTTTCGGCGGCGACTTGCGCACTCTGGCCGTTCCCCCGGCGGTGAACGACCCACGCAGCGTCACGTTCGGCCAGAACCATGACACGATCCGGGCGCTGAACGCCAACGCCATCAATCCCTATAACGACCCGGCAGACTCCTACCTGGCCACCGCCTATGTCCTCGCGCGAGAAAACGGCACTCCGCTGGTTCTCGCCCAGGACAACCTCGCCGTACCCTATATCAAGTATGGCGTCGCATTCCGCAGGATCATGCGGCAACGGGGCGCTGAGGGAAAGGGCGTGCGGGAGAATGTCCTGGCGGTGACCAACTCACCCACCGTGCTGGTCATGGAACGGGGGGCGGAGGGCTTTTTCGTCGTGAACAAGGGGGCGGAGAAGTTCGATGTCCCCACGCTCGACCTCACCTTCACCAATCTCGAGGGGTGCTACCGGGAACTCCGCAACAATTTCACCGTGGCGGTGGAGCGGCGGGCCGACTACAAGAAGTACGTCACCCGATGGGGAACGTGGACCCGCGGCGGGATGGAGGTTCAGGCTCGGGACGCGCTTTATTTCATCCGCGAGCCATGGGAGAAGTGCAAATAGGGAGCTTTGCTCCTGATCCAGACGATTACTGTTCCACATCCAGCTCCCGCTTCTTGGAGTAGAGTAACCGCACCAGATCGTACTCGAAGGGGGAGCCGGTCTGGTAGTACCGGAAGGGGATATTGTGCCGCGTATCGACGGCGTCCGTGCCCGTATAGGCAGCTCCCCATCCAACGTTCTTGTCCATGTCCGTCGGCTGGTTGAGGTAGAAATAGTGCGCCGCGGAATCCGCCGCCAGGCCGGTCGTGTCCCTCAGGCTGGAAGGGCCGAAGATCGGCAGCACGATATACGGTCCCGGGTTCAATCCCCACCATCCCAGCGTCTGGCCAAAGTCTTCCCCATGCTTCGGAAATCCCAGATCGGTGGCAGGGTCCCACATTCCGCCGATGCCGATCGTCGTGTTGATGAGGAACCGGGTAAAGACGGTGGCGGAGGTCTTCGGCCTCGCCTGGAGAATCGAATTGGCCAGGTTGCGGATCTCGGCGATGTTGGAGAAGATGCCGGAGATCCGGTCTTCGAGATAGTTCGGGGTGATGAATTCATAGGCCCGGGTTACCGGCAGGAACAGGTATTCGTCGAACGTCGCGTTGAACCTGTAGAGCGCCCGGTTCACCGGTTCGATGGGATCATATGCGTCGATGACGTACGACAGCCCCGGTTTGAGTACCTGTTTGGCCGGCCGGCGCGGGGCGAGGATCTCCCGTGAGCCCTTGGCTGCGGTCCTGGGAGTGGGTAGGGCTGATGCGGCGGCCGGACGGGGTGCGGTAAACGGAGCGTTGAGCGATTCCTCGGAATCTGACTGAGGCGGAGCAAGTTCCCCGGTCAGGACCGGGGAAGGTGCGGTGCGGGCCTGCTCCGGCTGCTCAGACGCAGGCATCTTCTCTCCCTTTGCGCCGGCAGCGTCTGCCATGTCCGGTGACGCCGCACCCGGGCTGCCGGCGGATGCCGCCTCCTGCTTGAAGATGTCAAGCATGTGCGCCACGTTCACCCGGTGGTCGATGTTGCCGCAGTGGCCGCCCCGGGGATAGATCCTGGCGCGGGAGCCGAACACCTTGCGCAGGTAGTCGATGTCTCCCGGAGTCAGGAGCAGGTCGTCGGCGTTGTGAACCAGAAAGACCGACGAGGAGTTGCGCAGGAATGGCTCGATGCTCCTGAGGCTGAGATTCTCGATCATCTGCTGCTCGGTCATCCCCGGTATTTGTTCCATATAGTAGGGGACGAGAAGATCCCGGAAATAGTCCAGGAACTTGACCATGTCCGCGACCTTGAAATAGTCGGTCAGGGAGTCGGTGGTGGAGAGTTCGAGGTTTTTCGGCTTGATGTAGCCGGCGTTGGTGAAGACATCGGAAGTGAAGGCCAGGTTCGCCACGGACAGCCGGAATGAAAGCCCGATCAGCGCCGCCAGGTTTTCGTCATTGGGCTTTCTCCCCCTGAAGAGGAAATCGCCCGTAAAATTGACCCGTTCGTTCGGCTGGTAGATGGCCGAAAAAGCCCTGAACGCATTGTCGAAGAACTCCTCGAATTTCTCCTCCCCCCCCGGTATCTTCTTGATCATCTCGTCCAGGTTTCCCGCTGCATTGTAGAGGCTCACCGGCGGATTGATGAGGAGCACCCTTTTGAACCCGAACAGGCCGAGCCGGTCGTCCAGCTCGGCCAGAAACGCGGCATGGGCGGCGCCGAGACTGTAGCCGGCGAGATGAAAGCGGGTGATCGCCACATCGTCCCGGATTTCACGGGTGATCAACTCCATGGCCCGGTAGAGATCTCGGGCGTCCTCCCGCAGGAAACCGGGGATGCCGGTACCCGATGCAGCGGGAATGAAGTTCGGATGGGTTGTGGAGGGAAGGCAGACCACGTGGAATCCCGCCTGGAAAAACGTCCTTTTCAGGAACTGGATCTTCGAGTCGTTGTGTCCGGCTCCCATGCCGGCAACAAGGAAGATGAGCGGCGCGGCCCGGTCCTGGGCGGCGATGGAATAACGCAATTTCTTGCTGTACCAGAGGATGTCGGGAACCGGTCGGTCCTCGAACACCATCACCTCTGTCTCCCTGACAGAGATTCTCTCGGGCACCTCGGCCTTCAGTTCCTTTGGCGTTCCGAGCACGGTAGCCACGTAGGGGTCTGCATACGGATAATCGTAGGGTTCATCCGCCGCACCTGCCAGCGGAATCAACGCGTGCCAGCAGATGACCAGCGCCAGCAGCGCGCCCTGGAGCAAACCAGACGGACGACCCTTACGGGCCGATGTGAACCGGGAGCCGCCTCCTCCGTTATAACCGGCGGTTGCCGGTTGAGTATCCCTTCGTGTCCTGAAGAGCATGTCAGCCTCCTTCTGTAGTGTTCAGCCTTGTGCAGAATCTTCTATTTTCGCCCCTTGCGCTGCTTTCTCAACATCCGGGCAATCTCTTCCTCACCGAGGGGCTTCGGCTGTTTAACCCGCAGGCTTTCCGCCAGCTCGCGGGCGAAGTCCCGCTGGAGCGTGACATTGATTGCGACCGTCACGAGCATGGCGATCACGGCGCCGAGGGAGGCAAGGGCCATGTCCTTGTGGGCGTCCCATATATCCCCCTGGGTTCCCAGGTATGCCACCCCCAGGTCACCGCCGAAAAGCTCTGCAGCCCCCCACTCGAACAGCTCGAAGAGCATCGAAGTGGCCATGGTCACGTCGAGGGGGAGATAGTAGCCCCACACCCCGCGCACCTCCGCCACCCGCAGGAACACCTCGCGAATCGGGTAGGCGAGAAGCAGCCCGAAACAGAAATGGGCGAGCCGGTCGAAGTGGTTCCGCTGGAAGCCGAGGAGCTCATTGAGGGGGGTGCCGGTCAGGCTCCGGAACCATTCGTCATAGGGGACCTTGGCGTAGGTATAGTGGGCGCCCACCTCGTGGAGGCAGAGAAAAATAAAGATGGACGTGTA
>CAJPFF010000111.1 GCA_905339345.1 Geobacteraceae bacterium
GCGCCCAGGGAACTTCGACACCGGGCCACGCTCCGTCTTCACTCCGCCACCTACGAGGTGCCGGCCCAGGTGATCCTCCTGGACCGCGACGCCCTTGCGCCGGGTGAGTCGGCCTTTGTCCAGCTTCGCCTGAAGCACCCAGTACTCCTTCTCCCCGGCGACCCCTTCGTGCTCCGTTCCTATTCCCCCCCGATGACTGTCGGCGGCGGGGGGGTCCTTGATCCGATGCCTCCTCGACGCCGGCGCCGCTCCGATGAGGCGTTGGCGCTCCTCCAAGCCCTCGGTGAGCATGCCGAGACGGACACCGTCAGGCTCCTGGTGGCCGGGAGCTTCCTCTCCGGCGTTGCCTTCGAGGAAATAGTCATCCGCAGCGGGCTCACTGCCCGAAAGGCCGAGGCTGCCCTGGCGCCGCTCCTCTCCTCCGGCGAGGCGGTGCAGGTGGTCCGGGAGCCCCGGATTCTTCTCTCCCGGGAGGCGTTCACCTCCCTCAAGGGCCATCTCCTGGGTGAGGTGGAGGGGTATCTGCGCGACAACCCCCTTCGGGAGGGGGTCGGCAAGGAGGAATTGAAGACGCGGCTTCCCAAGCGGAGCGATTCCCGGTTCTTCACCCCGCTGCTGATCTCCCTCGAAAAGGAGGGGAAGGTGGTGGTGGACCGCGAGCTGGTGAAGCTTCCCGGCCGCAGGGGGCAGCCGACGGTGGACCAGGCCGGCCTCCAGGGGCGGATCGAGGCAGCCCTCGGGCGGGGGGGGGCGGAACCTCCCACCGTGAAGGAGTTGTGCGACCAGCTTCGCTGTGGCGAGAAGGAGCTTCTGGAGCATCTGAACATCCTCGCCCGGGATGGGCGGGCCGTGAAGCTCAAGAGCGACGTCTTCTACGCGCCCGAGCCCCTTGGCGAAATCCGGGGAAAACTCATTTCCCACCTCAAGGAAAAGAGGGAAATCACGCCGCCGGAGTTTCGCGAAATCACGGGGCTTTCCCGCAAGTTCATGATTCCCCTCTTGGAATTCTTCGACCAGGAGAAGGTCACCATCCGGGTCGGTGACAAGCGGGTTCTGCGCAAGGGGTAGCCGTAACCATCGGTTATTTCCCGATTTGCATTACCGCCGTTCTCGCGTTATCTTTAAAACGTGGATGCGCAAGGTCGTTACATGGGCAGGCGCAAGCATCCGACCGTGATCCCGGAGAGGTTTCGGGGTTAGGCGGCTGAGTGCGGTGGGTGACCAGGATGGACCCCCGATCCTTCGAGAGAATCATCGCCGCGAATGAAAGCCGGCTGTGCGACCAGGTGCTTCGGTACGCCTTGGAGCGTGGCCCTGCTCGGTGCGAGGCGTCCGGTCAGGAGGCGTTGCGGTCTTTTGTGGCCGAACTGTCCCGGGCCCTTGTCCAGGTTTTCTTGTCCCCCTATCGGGCCACTATCCCTGACGCGGACGCCGGCCATTCCGCGGATCCTGCTGAAACCTTTGGTATGGCGGCGGCCCAACGACGGCGCGGCAACGGTGAATCGTCCGCTATTTCCCTGGAGATCATAAAGTTCTGCCGTCAGAGTTGCCTGGACCTGGTCAGGGAGCAGAAATTCCCCACAATCGAGGAAGAGGAGACCCTGACCCTCTTGGAGCGGTTCTTTGGCCGGGTTGAAACTGTTTTCTGTGCCGAGTGTGCCAGTCTCACCGCCAGGGCATCGGCTGAACTCGTTGCGGCCAATGCTCTTCTGGAGCGGGAGATAGCCCGGCATGGCAAGACCGCGGAGGCCCTGGAGCGCTCCGAGCGGCTCTTCCATACTGCCATCGATGCACTCGCGGCCCATATTGCCATTCTGGACTGTGATGGGACCATCATGGCGGTCAATCGGGCATGGCGCGAGTTTGCCGATGCAAACGGCTTCATGGGGGATGATTACGGCATTGGCTCCAGCTACCTGGCGGTTTGCGACAGCGCCACCGGTGACGATGCTGAGAGCGCCCGTACGGCCGCCAGGGGGATTCGCGACCTTCTGGACGGCAGTTGCCGTGAATTCCATCTGGAATATCCGTGCCACAGCCCCGACGAACAACGATGGTTCCAGGTTCGTGCCACCTGTCTCAAAGGGTTTGATCCGGCGTGCGTTGTCGTGGCCCACGACAGCATCACCGAGGTCAAGCGTGCCGAGGAAAAGATCCTTTCATTCACCCGTGAGCTGGAGGATCGGGTCAGGCAGCGCACGCTGCAGCTCGAACTCACCAACAGGGAGCTGGAGGGGTTCTGTTATGCGGTTTCACACGATTTGCGCGCCCACTTGGCCCGGCTCGAGGGGCTCGGGCGGGGGCTCTTCGAGGACTACGGATCGAACCTGGACAGCCAGGCGCGGCATTACGTGGAGCGGATCTGCCTGATCAGCATCGAGCTCAGGCGGATCATCGACGCCCTGCTCGACCTGAGCAGGGTCACCCGCTGCGAACTCTCCTTCCGGCAGGTGAATCTGAGCAACGTGGCCCGCTCTGTGGCCGAGGAGCTGCGGATGGTGCAGCCGCGGCGTCGCGTGTCGGTAACCATCGCACCCAACATTGTCGTGAGGGGAGATCCGAGCCTCCTCGCCATGGTAATGAAGCACCTCTTCGGCAATGCCTGGAAGTTCACCGAACGGCAACAGGCGGCGGAGATCGAGTTCGGGATGACCCCTCGGCACGGGCTGAACGTCTACTACGTCCGCGACAACGGTGTCGGCTTCGATATGAGGTATGCCGGGCGGCTCTTTCAGCCGTTCCAGCGGCTCCACAGTCCCGGGGAGTTTGAAGGGGTCGGGGTTGGCCTCGCGACCGTGCAGAGGATCATCCAGCGCCATGGAGGAAGGATCTGGGCCGAGGGGGAGATGGGGCGGGGGGCAACCTTTTACTTTGCCCTCCATAGCTGACGTCGTTAACAGAGGGCTGGACGAAGCGGTTTGGGGAGTAAATTTTCTTTGCGGGGGAGTAAATGTGCCGATGGACAAGAAGCTGATTCTTCTGGTGGAGGATAACCCGGATGACGAATTCCTCGCGTTGCGCGCCCTGCGCAGGCAGGGGATGGACAATGTTGTCGTGGCCCGCGACGGCGAAGAGGCCCTTGCCTACCTCTTTGGAACCGGCTCTCCGGGGAACGGGGGGGCGCCCCTCGAACCGGCCTTTATCCTTCTCGACCTGAAACTGCCGAAAATAAACGGCATAGAAGTCCTGCGAGTCCTGCGCAACGACGAGAGGACCGGGCGCATCCCGGTCATTGTCATCAGTTCGTCCCGTGAGGAGTGCGACCTGAGCCGCTGCCACGAGCTGGGTGTTCTCAGCTACCTGACCAAGCCGGTGGACGGGGGAGAGATTGTTGACATTCTGGAAAAGGCTCGACTTCTGAATTATTCTGCGCCGTAAAGGCCATGTATCCGGCATGGTTGGCGGAACCGGCGGCAAAGCGGCAAAAATCCCTTCACAACCAGTGGAATGTGTGGTAATTAATTCACCTTTCCACCCTCTTCCCCTTCGTACATCTCCCGCGACGGTTACCCGTGATGGCCAAGAAAATATGCATAGCGAATCAGAAGGGCGGGGTCGGCAAGACCACCACCGCCGTCAACCTTGCCGCGTCGCTCGCCGCGGCAGAGAAGCGGACGCTCCTCGTGGATATGGACCCCCAGGGGAACGCCGGAAGCGGCGTTGGCGTCGACAAGGGAAGCCTCAAGGAGTCGGTCTACGATGCCCTTATCAATGATGCCGATCCGGCGACGCTCATTGTCAGGACAGACCTAGCCTGTCTGGATCTCCTTCCTTCCACCACCGACCTGGCCGGCGCCGAGCTGGAGCTCGTGGCTGCCACGGGGCGGGAATGGAAGCTCCGGGAGGCCCTGGAACGCCTCGATGACCGGTATGACTATATCATCATCGACTGCCCCCCTTCCCTGGGACTCCTCACCGTCAACGCCATGACCGCCGCCGACTCGGTCCTTATCCCGCTCCAGTGCGAGTACTACGCCATGGAGGGGCTCTCCCAGATCATCAAGACCATCAAGCTGGTCCAGAAGGGGCTCAACCCGAGGCTCGCCATTGAAGGGATCCTTCTCACCATGTATGACGGCCGCATCAACCTTTCCCGCCAGGTGAGCGAGGAGATCCGGACCCACTTCGGCTCCCTTGCCTTCCAGACCGTGGTCCCCCGCAACGTGAGACTCTCCGAGGCCCCGAGCCACGGCCGCCCCATCATTCTTTATGACATCACCTCCAAGGGGGCCGTCACCTATATGGAGCTGGCCAAGGAACTCATGTCAAGGGAGGCGAACCATGGTTAAAAAGACCGGACTCGGCAGGGGGATGGCAGCCCTTCTCCCGGTCGTCGAGGAGGAGGGGAAGCGCTACTTTTCCTGTCCCATCGAAGAGATCCGCCCCAACCGGAACCAGCCCCGCAAGACCTTTACCCCCGACAAGCTGGAAGAGCTTGCCGCATCCATTCGCGAAAAAGGGATCATCCAGCCCCTGGTTGTGCGGAAAAAGGGGGACCACTACGAACTCATCGCCGGCGAGCGCCGCTGGCGGGCCGCCCAGAAGGCAGGGCTCCGCGAGGTGCCGGTGGTCATCCAGGACGTTTCCGAGGATACCGCCCTGGAGATGGCCCTCATCGAGAACATCCAGCGCGAAGACCTGAACGCCGTCGAGGAGGCCGAGGCCTACCATGCCCTCATGGAGAACTTCAGTCTGACCCAGGAGGAGCTGGCGAAGCGGGTCGGCAAGGACCGCTCCACCGTTGCCAATTCCCTGCGGCTCCTGAAGCTCCCCGCCGAACTGAAGAAGGACATTGTCGAGGAGCGCCTCGCCATGGGCCATGCCCGGGCAATTCTCGCCCTCGACTCGGACCAGCAGGTCCGGGAGGCCCGTGACGCCATCGTCAGGGGGAACCTCACCGTCCGCGAAGCGGAAAGCCTCGTGAAGCGGTTGAAGGGGGGCCAGAAACCCAAGGCGAAGGCCGGGGCCGTGGAGGTCCATGCCGCCGATCTGGTGGAGCAACTGCAGCGTCGCTTCATGACCCGGATTGCCGTGCGAAAAAGCGGCAAGGGGGGGAAGATCGAGATCACCTACGGCAGCCGTGACGAACTTGCGAGAATCGTAGATATCCTGCTTGGTTGAGTCGCTGGCGACACGAGTTCCGCGCTCGCCCCAAGAGATGTAATTCGGATAAAGTTCTTGACATGCCGTATGCCGTGTGATAGCTAACGTCTGTTTTGCGGCCTTACGACCGCATATTTTTTTGATACATGCTTCATCGGCCACGAAACACAAAATACAACGGTGGATATTACGGAGTGGTAGCGTGATAAGTTTAGATCTTGCCTTTGTCATTCAGTTTGTGAACTTCCTGGTCCTCATGCTGGTTCTGAACATCTTCCTCTTCAAGCCGATCAGGAAGGTAATGGCAGACCGCAAGGCGCAGATCGACGGCGCCAGAGAGCGGGCCGCCGCTGTTGACAAGGACGTGCAGGAAAAAATGGCCCTCTACGAGGCCCGCCTCCGTGAAATCAAGGCGAAGGCCAATGCCGAGCGCGATGCCCTTCGGAGCGATGCGCTCCGGGAGGAGGCCGCCGTCATCGAGAAGGCCCGCAAGGAGGCCGCCGATTCTCTCTCCTCCATCAAGAGCAGGGTGGCGAAAGAGACCGCCGATGCCAAGGAGTTTCTGACGGTTCAGGCCCGTTCCCTGTCCCTTGAAATCTGCGAGAAAGTCCTCGGGAGGAGTCTGTAACATGGCATACGCGTTCAAGAAAAAAGGGCTCCTGAAGCCCATGCTCATGACCGCTGCGGTCTGTCTCGCCGTGGCCGGCTTGGCAGTCCTCGGGTTTGCCGCCGAGGGGGGAGAGGGTGCCCACCACGTCGACACCGGCAAGCAAATGAAGGACTTCATGTGGCGGGTGATCGACTTTGTTGCCCTGCTCGGCATCATTGTCTGGGCTCTCAAGAAGGCCAATGCCAAGGGTGCCCTGGCAGACCGCACCGCCAGCGTCGAGAAGGCCCTGCGCGAGGCTGAGGAGGCTCGGGCCGCCGCCGAGAAGAAGTTCGCCGAGTACAGCGGTAAGCTGGATAAGGCAAATCAGGAGATCGACGAAATCTATGCCGCCATCCGCAAGGAAGGCGAACTGGAGAAAGAGCGGATCATCGCGGAGGCCAAGGTGACCGCCGACAAGATCCGCGAGCAGGCCGCTGCCACTGCCTCCCAGGAGGTCCTCAAGGCAAAGGCCGAACTCCGTGAGGAGGCTGCACGCCTTGCCGTGCAGATGGCAGAGCAGGCCCTGCGCGAAACCATCAAAAAAGACGACCAGGATCGGTTGGTCAACGACTATCTTACGAAGGTGGAGAACTTACATTGATCTCGAACGCTATTGCACGTCGCTACGCCAAGGCGCTGGTGCAGCTCGGGGCCGAGGAGGGCGCGGTTGACCGTTTCGGTTCCGAACTGGGGCAGTTTGCTGCCCTGCTTGACGGAAACGCCGACCTGAGCTCCGTCCTCAAAAGTCCCGCGTACCGCATTGAAGCCAAGAGGGAGATTCTCAAGGACATCCTTGCGAAGCTGAGCCTCTCCGGCACGGTCTCCAACTTTCTCCAGGTTCTTCTCGATCGAGGGAGAATCGGGTTTCTTTCCCAGATTGCCCACAGCTACGCCACATTCGCCGACGAACTTTCCGGGGTCATCCGGCCGGTTCTCACCTCGGCATTCCCCTTGGCCGATACCCAGGTGGAGAGTATGAAGAGCGCGCTGGCGAAGGCAACCGGCAAGCAGGTGCAGCTATCGGTACAGGTGGACTCCGCCCTCATCGGCGGGGTGGTCACCAAGATTGGCGACAAGGTTTTTGACGGCAGCGTACGGACCCAGTTGAACAGGATTCAGGATATATTACAGAAGGGGTGAGAGGTTCCATGGAAATCAGAGCCGAAGAAATCAGCGAAATTATCCGCAAGCAGATCAAGGAGTACGGCAAGGAGGTCGAGGTAGCCGAGACCGGCACCATCATCTCCGTCGGTGACGGTATCGCCCGCATCCACGGCCTGGACAAGGCCATGGCCGGCGAGCTCCTGGAGTTCCCCGGCGGGATCTCCGGCATGGTTCTCAACCTCGAAGAGGACAACGTCGGTGCGGCGATCCTCGGTGAAAACAACGAGACCATCAAGGAAGGCACCACCGTCAAGCGGACCGGCAGGATCGTCGAGGTTCCGGTCGGCGAGGCCCTCATCGGCCGCGTCGTCAACGCCATCGGCCAGCCTATCGACGGCAAGGGCCCCATCAATACCTCCACCTTCAGCAAGGTCGAGGTGAAAGCCCCTGGCATCGTCAAGCGTAAATCGGTTCACCAGCCGATGCAGACCGGCCTCAAGGCCATCGACGCCATGGTCCCGGTTGGCCGCGGCCAGCGGGAGCTCATCATCGGCGACCGCCAGACCGGCAAGACCGCCGTTGCCATCGACACCATCATCAACCAGAAGGGTGGCGACCTCATCTGTATCTACGTCGCCATCGGGCAGAAGCGTTCCACCGTTGCCCAGGTGGTGAGCAAGCTCCAGGAGCACGGGGCAATGGATTACACCATCATTGTTTCCGCCTCCGCCTCCGAGCCGGCACCGCTCCAGTTCATCGCGCCCTATACCGGCGTCACCATGGGCGAATACTTCAGGGACAACGGCAAACATGCCCTGATCATCTACGACGACCTTTCCAAGCAGGCCGTTGCCTATCGTCAGCTTTCCCTGCTCCTTCGCCGTCCCCCGGGGCGTGAAGCTTACCCGGGCGACGTCTTCTATCTCCATAGCCGCCTCCTCGAGCGTGCCGCCAAGCTCTCCGACGACTGCGGCGCCGGTTCGCTCACCGCGCTCCCGATCATCGAGACCCAGGCAGGCGACGTTTCCGCCTACATCCCGACCAACGTCATCTCCATTACCGACGGCCAGATCTACCTGGAGAGTGACTTGTTCTACTCCGGCGTACGCCCGGCCATCAACGTCGGCCTCTCGGTCTCCCGGGTCGGTGGTTCCGCCCAGGTGAAGGCCATGAAGCAGGTTGCCGGTACGCTTCGTCTCAACCTCGCCCAGTACCGTGAGATGGCTGCCTTCGCCCAGTTCGGTTCCGACCTGGACAAGGCGACCCAGATGCAGCTTGCCCGCGGTGAGCGGCTCGTTGAGATCCTCAAGCAGCCCCAGTACCGTCCGATCCCGAACGAGAAGCAGGTACTCATCATCTTCGCCGCCAACAACGGCTTCGTCGACGACTATCCCGTTGCTTCCCTGCGCCGGTACGAGAGCGAGCTCTACTCCTTCTTCGACGGCAGGAAGGCCGATATTCTCGCCGAACTGCGCGACAAGAAGGCGATTGATGACGACCTCAAGGGCAAGATCGTCGCCGCCCTTGAAGAATTCAAGAAGGAATTTACTGCGTAATCTAAGGACGGTCCTCACACTATGGCAAGCTTGAAAAGCATCAAAAAGCGTATTGTCTCGGTTAAAAACACCAGACAGATAACCAAGGCCATGAAGATGGTCTCGGCCGCGAAGCTGCGCCGCGCCCAGGAAAACGTAGTAGCCGCTCGCCCCTATGCGAAGAAGCTTGGAGAGGTTCTCGGCCGGCTGGCCAAGAGCCAGGATGGTAGCGAAAACCCTCTCCTGCAGAAGCGCATCAGCCAGAAGGCCCTCCTGATCGTGGTTACCTCTGACCGTGGCCTGTGCGGTGGTTTCAACGCCAACATCTGCAAGGCTGCGGAGCGTTTCGTCAAAGAGAAGAAGGGGGAGTTTGCCGAAATCTCTGTGATGACTATCGGCCGCAAGGGGTTCGAGTTCCTGAAAAACCGTCAGAAGATCCATAAGAATTACGGGAACATTCTTTCGAATCTCAGCTATCCGACCGCCGCGCTGCTGGCCCAGGAAGTGATCGAAGGGTATATTGCAGAGGAGTATGACGAGGTTTTTCTCCTCTTCAACGCATTCAGAAGCGTCATGTCCCAGGACATCACCCTTCAGCAGCTCCTTCCGATCGTCCCCGAAGTGACCGCCGACGAGGAGTACGCTCCAGAGTATATCTACGAGCCCTCCAAGGGGGAGCTCCTTGCGGAACTCCTCCCCAAGCACATCGAGGTGCAGATGTTCAAGGCGCTGCTGGAGTCGGTGGCATCGGAACACGGTGCGCGGATGACCGCCATGGACAGTGCGTCCAAGAACGCCACCGAGATGATCGGCAAGCTGACCCTCCAGTACAACAGGGCCCGCCAGGCCGCCATAACGACCGAGCTCATGGAGATCATCTCCGGCGCCGAGTCGATCAAGGGATAAATAATCTCACGATTATACAATAGAAGGCCCTGCACGGGCCGCAGGAGGAAGAGGCACCATGAGTCAGAACATCGGTAAAATTTCGCAGGTCATCGGCGCGGTTATCGACGTCCAGTTCGAGCCGGGCAAACTGCCTCCCATTTACAACGCCCTCCGGGTGACCAACCCGGCCATTGACGATAAGGAAAACAACCTGGTTCTCGAAGTTGCCCAGCACCTGGGCGAGAATTCCGTCCGGACCATCGCCATGGACTCCACCGACGGTCTCGTCCGTGGCCAGGCGGTCCTCGATACCGGCAAGCAGATCTCCGTACCGGTAGGCCGCAAGACCCTGGGCCGCATCCTCAACGTCATCGGCGAGCCGGTGGACGAAATGGGTCCGGTTGGCGCAGAGAAAGAGTACGGCATTCACCGCGACGCCCCTCCCTTCGTGGACCAGTCCACCAAGGTTGAAGCCTTCACCACCGGCATCAAGGTCGTCGACCTCCTCGCGCCCTACGCCCGGGGCGGGAAAATCGGCCTCTTCGGCGGCGCCGGCGTTGGCAAGACCGTTCTCATCATGGAGCTCATCAACAACATCGCCAAGCAGCACGGTGGTTTCTCAGTATTCGCCGGCGTCGGTGAGCGTACCCGTGAAGGGAACGACCTCTGGATGGAGATGAAAGAGTCCGGCGTTCTCGACAAGGCTGCCCTCGTCTACGGCCAGATGAACGAGCCGCCGGGAGCCCGCGCCCGGGTTGCCCTCTCCGCCCTCTCCATCGCCGAGTACTTCCGTGACGAGGAAGGGCAGAACGTGCTTCTCTTCGTTGACAACATCTTCCGCTTCACCCAGGCCGGTTCCGAGGTTTCCGCGCTTCTCGGCCGGATCCCCTCTGCCGTCGGTTACCAGCCCACCCTGGCCACCGAGATGGGCGAGCTCCAGGAGCGGATCACCTCCACCACCAAGGGTTCCATTACCTCGGTTCAGGCCATTTACGTTCCGGCCGACGACCTTACCGACCCGGCTCCGGCAACGGCCTTCGCCCACCTGGACGCAACGACCGTTCTTTCCCGTCAGATCGCCGAGCTCGGCATCTACCCGGCCGTTGACCCCCTCGACTCCACGTCGCGGATTCTCGATCCCCAGGTCATCGGCGAGGAGCACTACGCCATCGCCCGCCAGGTCCAGTACGTGCTCCAGAAGTACAAGGACCTCCAGGACATCATTGCCATTCTCGGCATGGACGAACTCTCCGAGGAGGACAAGCAGGTCGTTGCCCGCGCCCGGAAGATCCAGCGCTTCCTCTCCCAGCCGTTCCACGTGGCCGAGGCCTTCACCGGCAGCCCCGGCAAGTACGTGGAGCTGAAGGACACCATCAAGGGCTTCCAGGAGATCGTTGCCGGCAAGCACGACGACATCCCCGAGCAGGCCTTCTACATGGTCGGCACCATCGAAGAGGCCCTGGAAAAAGCCAAGAAACTTGCTGCCTAAGGTACACATGACCTCGTCGCAGGGAAGCCTCGACGGCTTCTCTGCAAAAAGGATGAAGATAGATGGCTGAAAAACTAAAAGTCGATCTGGTAACTCCCTATAAAAAGATCCTCTCCGAAGAGGTCGATGAGATTACGGCCACGGGTGCCCTCGGCGAGTTCAGCGTCCTCCCCGGCCACGCGCCGTTTCTCACCTCCCTGAAGATTGGCGAACTCACGTACAAAAAAGGCGGGCAGCTCTTCCATCTGGCCCTCAACTGGGGCTATTTCGAAGTGGAGGACGACAAGGTCACCGTACTCGTCGAGACCGCCGAGCGGGCAGACGAGATCGACCTGGAGCGGGCCAAGGCAGCCCTGGGGCGCGCTGAGGAAGCTCTTAAGCGTCTCAGCCCGGAAGACAAGAGCTACAAGGTCCAGGAAGCTGCCCTTGAGCGTGCCCTTGTCCGTATGCAGGTGGCGGGAAAGTCCACAAGGAAGTAACGAAACACCATTCACGTACCGAAGAGAGCGGCCCTGCCGCTCTTTTTTTTTCACTGAAGCAGGGCCCGAATCCTGCTATGATTCCGCCATGTCAGATATCAAACCACGCATCGTCATAACCATGGGGGACCCCACCGGGGTCGGCCCCGAGATCATCGCCGCCGCCCTGTCCGATCCGCAGGTGAGGACGTGCTGTCGTCATCTGGTCATCGGCGACGCAGGCGCCATGGCCCGGGGAATTTCCGTTGCCGGCGCAGGGCTCAGGATCGAACGGGCGGATGCCATCATCCCGGACGATCCGGGCGAGGGGGTCCTCCGGCTCCGGGAGATTTCATCCCTCGGGGCCGAAGACATGCCCTACGGCCACCCCACCGTGGCCAGCGGCGACGCCATGTTCCACGCCATCTGCGAGGCGGCGCGGTTATGCCTTTCCGGAGACGCGGACGCCATGGCCACCGCGCCCATCAGCAAGGAGGCCCTGAACCGAGCCGGGCACCGGTATCCGGGGCACACGGAGCTTCTGGCTGAGCTGGCGGGGACGGAGCGGGTCGTCATGATGCTGGCTGGTTCGCGGCTGCGGGTTACCCTGGTCACCATCCACGAGGCCCTGGCGGACGTGCCGAATCTCGTGACCTTCGACAGGGTGCTGGAGACAATCCGGATCACCCACCGGGACGTGCACCGCTATTTCAAGAGAAATCCGCGCATCGCGGTCCTGGCCCTCAATCCCCACTGCGGCGAGGGGGGGATGTTCGGTGACGAGGAGCCACGGATCATCGCGCCGGCCATCGGTGCGGCCCGTCAGGAAGGGATCGACGCGGTCGGTCCCCTCTCCGCCGACACCCTCTTCCATTTTGCCGTCCAGGGGGCCTACGACGTCGTCGTCTGCATGTACCACGACCAGGGGCTCATTCCCCTCAAGCTCCTTCATTTCGACGACGGGGTCAACGTGACCCTGGGGCTTCCCATCATCCGCACCTCCGTGGATCACGGCACCGCCTATGATCTCGCGGGGACCGGCCAAGCATCGGCCGAGAGCATGAAAGCGGCCATCCTCATGGCGGCGGAAATGGCGCGGGTGAAGGCAACGGGGGGCGGAGAACCGTGAACATCAAAAAACTGCTCTACCTGGCCATTGGGGCCGTGGTCATCTATGGGGCATACATCGCCGTATCCCTCATGTTCCTGCCGTCGGTGGAGGAGCTTAAGAACCGGCGCATGAACATGACCATCCAGGTGAGGGACTGGCACGGAGAGTACCACCCCCTCACCGTGGGGCCGAAGAACCGCTACTGGACCCCGTCAGGGAGCATTCCGGCGGAGATGAAGTGGGCGGTGATCCTTGCCGAGGATGCCAACTTCTACAAGCACGAGGGGATCGACGTGAAGGCGATAAAGAACGCCATCAAGTACGATCTCGAAAAGAAGAGCTTCGCCCGGGGGGCTTCCACCATCACCCAGCAGGTGGCCAAGAACCTGTTTCTTTCACGGGAGAAGACCATCACCCGCAAGGTGAAGGAAATCGTCCTGGCCAAGCGGATGGAGGAGGAACTGACCAAGGGGCGGATCATCGAGCTCTACCTCAACGTGGTGGAGCTGGGTCCCATGGTCTACGGCATCGGCCACGGCGCCCGGTACTACTTCGGCAAGCCCGCCTCGGCCCTGACCCCCCGGGAGTGCGCCTTTCTCGCCTCCATGCTGCCGGGGCCCCGGGTGGCCTACAATCCTTACAAGAACCTGGACAAGGTGCTGAAGCGCTCGAACATGATCCTGCGGCTGTTGCGGAACAAGGGGGTTCTCTCGGCCGGCGAGTATCAGCAGGCCATGGGGCAGGAGCCCAATATTGCCGGTCTCCAGCGTAAGGTGGACGTCAGCATCGAGAGGGTGGAGGCGGTCTTCGCGAATGTCACGGGTGTCACGGGGCCCCAGGAGCCGGTGCCCGCGCCGGCGCCCGAGGGAGAAAGCCCCATCCAGGAGGCGCCGGAGGCGGCACCGCCTTCGGAACCGGCCGGGGCGGCGCCTGAGGGAGAGGGTGGGGCGGCAGTTCCGCCGGTTCAGGAGGAGCAGAAATAGGAAAGGGCGGGGTTTCTCCCGCCCTTTTTTGCATCAATGGTGTGTTGTTACTGGTCCTAAATGCGGTACCCCTCGATGGGCGGGTCCGAATACTCGTTGGGGACGACGATGATCCGCTCTTCACCGTCGATCACCATCTTCACCCGGCAGTCGACGCCCGGCTCGGCCCGGGTGTAGCGCAACAGTATCTTCGCGGAGGTCTCCAGGAGTCCGTCGTCCACCACGCCCATGAGGACGCCGAGGGGGCTCGACCCCTCGATCCAGCGCAGGGTCGCCTCGCCGGGCAGGATGTTGTGGGAGAGAAGCTCGTTTTCCGCCTCGTTGCGGCCGATGAGGGCCTTGGTCCGGGGACCGACCCGGAAGTGGCGCGCCACCTTCAGAAGGCGGAAATCCCGCAGGTTCAGCTGGTCC
>CAJPFF010000112.1 GCA_905339345.1 Geobacteraceae bacterium
GCTCGTCACCGACGCGGTTGCCGACGGCATCCAGAAGCGTTACGAGCGTGTCGCCGAGGCGAAGAAACACAAGGATGAGAGCGTGGCGGCCGGCCGCGAGTACGTGGCGGCCTATGTTGACTACACCCACTACGTGGAGCGGCTTCACCAGGACGCCGCCGGCCACGGTGCCCATCACGGCAAGCCGGAGACCTCGAAGGACCACCACGGCCAGCCGGAGGCCCCGAAGGACCACCCTGGCCACGGCGATGCCCACAAAGAGCATGGCCACTAAGCTGAGATGAGCCGGGAGAGGGGCGGTTAGCCTCTCTCCCGGCGACGCTCACGAGTGGCCAAAATACTTTTGACTCCCTTCGCACGCCCCTTTACAATTGCCCCATGGAGATTCAATGCATGGCAGACGTGACCGGCGTGATTCTCGTAGGAGGAAAGAGCCGGCGCATGGGGCGCGACAAGGCGCTCCTTTCCTTCGGCGGGACCCCCCTCGTGGAGCGGGTCATCGACACCTTCCGGCCCCTGTTTCCACGGACGATTCTCGTGGGAGACCGTAGCGAGCGCTTCGCACCCTATGGCCTGCCGGTCTATCCCGACATCCATCCCGGGAGCGCCCTGGGCGGTCTCCACACCGGCCTCGCTCGGGCAGGGACCCCCTACATCTTCGTTTCGGCCTGCGATGTGCCGTGGCCCGATCCGCGGGTTATCGAGCGGCTCTGCTCCCTGCGGGAAGGGTACGACGTGGTGGTCCCCTGCACCGACGACGGGCTCGACCCCCTCTTCGCCGTCTACGGGACGGGGTGCCTGCCGGCCATGGAGCGGATGCTCCGGGAGGGTGACTACCGGATCTACGATTTCTATCCCGAGGTGCGCACCCGCCATGTGGAGCCCGCGGAACTGGCCGACCTCGTCACGCCGGGACGGACTTTCGTCAACGTCAACACTCCGGAAGAGTTTGAAACCGTTCGATACAGGGAGGAAGGGATGGCGATCAAGGCACTATCGTTTGTGGCAAAATCGGGGACGGGGAAGACGACCCTTCTCGAAAAGGTGATTACGGAGCTGAAGGGGCGGGGATACCGGGTGGGCGTGATTAAACACGACGCCCACCGCTTCGACATCGACCACCCGGGGAAGGACTCCCATCGCCTCACCGCTGCCGGCGCCGACACCATGCTCATCGCCTCTCCTGAAAAGCTGGCGATGGTGAAGAAGCACGCCGAATCTCCCCCCCTCGAGGATCTCCTTGCCACCTACTTCGGCGATGTGGACATCGTTCTCACCGAGGGGTTCAAGAAGAGCGGCCTGCCAAAGATCGAGGTTCACCGCAAGGAGCGGAGCGCTACGCTGCTGTGTCGGGGCGAGGAGCACGATCCGACCCTTGTGGCCGTGGCGAGCGACGAGGCCCTGGAGCTTGACGTCCCGGTCCTCGACCTGAATGATCCGGCCCAGGTGGCCGGCTTCGTGGAGGAGCGGTTTCTCCGCTGACTCCAAAAGAGCGGGTGTATCATGGAACTTGTTGACAACTTTGGCCGCAGGATCAACTATCTCCGCCTCTCGGTCACCGACCGCTGCAATCTCCGCTGCCGCTACTGCATGCCGGCCGAGGGGGTGGAGAAGCTGTCCCATGGCGACATCCTCTCCTACGAAGATCTCTTCCGGATCGCCCGGGCAGCGGTGGCCATCGGGGTCGAGAAGATCCGGATCACCGGCGGCGAGCCCCTGGTCCGCAAGGGGATCGTGCCGTTCCTCGCCCGGGTCGCGGCAATTCCGGGGCTGCGGCAGCTGGTTCTCACCACCAACGGTGTCCTCCTTCCCGAGATGGCGGCGGACCTGCGCCAGGCCGGGGTCCAGCGGCTCAATATCAGCCTCGACTCCCTCAAGCCCGACACCTTTCGCACCATCACCCGCACCGGCGACGTGGAGCGGGTGATGGCCGGCATCGCCGCGGCCCTTGCCGCCGGGTTCCCTCCGCCGAAGATCAACATGGTGGTGATGCGCGGGCTGAATGACGACGAGGTTGTGGACTTTGCCCGTCTCACCCTCGACCACCCCTACACGGTCCGCTTCATTGAGTACATGCCGGCCACCCGTGAGAAGAACTGGCAGCAGTTCTGCATCCCGGCCCAGGAGATACTCGACCGGATTGCCGCCGTCCATGAGCTGGAGCCGGTTGAGAAGGGGGCCATGGCAGGCCCGTCGCGGGATTTCCGCATCCGCGGCGCCGCCGGGACCATCGGGGTCATCTCTGCCGTCTCGGGGCACTTTTGCGGCGAATGCAACCGGATCCGGGTCACCTCAACGGGCATGGCCAAGAGCTGCCTCTTCTCCGACGACGGACTCGACCTGAAGCCGTTTCTCGGAGTGGAAGTTCCGGCCCTGCTGGAGGATGCCCTGCGGCGGCTGGTGGGAGGCAAGCCGGCGCGCCACGGCATGGATGCGGAGAAGGCGGAGCATACAGCGTTCTCCATGGCGAAGGTGGGCGGGTAGCAGGAAGGACACTACGAGAGGTCTTTATGTCAGCGAAAGTTGTAGCCGTCTGCATCAGCAAGAACAAGGGTGAGCGCAAGACGCCGGTGGCCAGCGTGGAACTCAGGGAGAACCACGGCATCGTCGGCGATGCCCACGCGGGAGAGTGGCACCGGCAGGTGAGCCTGCTGGCCACGGAGAGTATTGCAAAGATGCGGGCCATGGGTCTCGACGTGGACAGCGGCGACTTCGCCGAGAACATCACCACCGAGGGTATCGACCTGCCGGTGCTTCCGATCGGGACGCGGCTCACGGTGGGGGAGACGCTCCTGGAGGTGACCCAGATCGGCAAGGAGTGCCACACCCGCTGCGCCATCTTCTACCAGGCCGGCGACTGCGTCATGCCTAAGGAGGGGATCTTCGTCAGGGTCTTGACGGGCGGGACGGTGCGGCCGGGGGATGCTATCGAGATCGTTTGACCGTTACGCAAAAGTGGATGATGTGCCAGCGCCCCCTCCTGTCCGTGGAGGGGGCGCTTTTCTTTGGTCGTATGGCGGGCTCGGAGGTACTAAGTTGGGGAATTCCGCGTCAGATGGAGCCGGATCATGTCCTCGAACGCCGCTTCCCGGTCACCCTTGTAGACCATGGACGAGCCGATCTCGGCGGCGAGTATGGCAGAGAGGTACTTCTGGGGGAGCCGGGCGAGGCGGCGGCGGAAGCGGGGCTCCTCGGCGATGATCCTGGGCAGGTGCGCGAGTATCGCCCGGCGGTAGAGGGGCTGGAGGGAGAGCTCGGGGCGCCCCTGGAAGAAGGCGAAGAGCCGCCCGTAGTTGGCGTTGATCTCGGTGCTGAGGGAGTCGGAAATCTCGGTGCAGAGGAGCCCCGGCTGCTCGCGGCGACGCCTGAGGATGAGCCGCGCCTCGTCGCCGGCCCGCTTTTCGAGGATCGCGAGCACGTCTGCCACGTAGCGCTCCTTGTGCTCCAGGAACTCCTCCTCCGAGAGCAGCAGGTTGGCTATGATCTCGTAGGAGGAGGAGATGACGCCGCACTTGTTGGCCGAGGCGTCGCGCATGACGATGATCCCCTTCTTCTGGAGCTCGATCCGGGCCGCCGGGGTGATAAAGGAGTTGGCCCCTTCCACGATGGCCCGGGCCGACGGGGTGCCGTCGGGGAGAAGGAAGCGCTCCCAGTTGTCCCTGTCGATGGTCTCGGGGCGGCCCCCGGCCGGGATGAAGAGGTCGGCCGGGACGGTGAAGACCAGGTCGCCGTACTCCTTGGAGAACTCGTCCAGGGAGATCCACTCATCAACGAGCCCCCTGTCGGTCTTCGTCACCCGGCGGAAGAGCTCCCGCAACCCCTCGCGGCGGCTCCCGGTCCGGAAGAGCATGAAGCCGCCGGGGTGGAGCGCCGCCGGGTCGAAGGCGTCCAGGTCCTGTTTCAGGAGGATGCGCCCCAGTTCCCTGTGGTCGGCGCCGGCCGGGTCGCAGAGGGCCGCGGTGCCGTCGAGGATGAGGGTGATGGTGGCCTGGGGCGAGCGTTCCAGCAGCAGCCGCAGGGCGTTGCCGGCCACGTCGCCGCCCGGGCCGCCGGTGAGCTTGACGGTGAACGGGTCGCGGCGGATGTCGATCCCCAGCTCGGCCATGGTGATCTCGGCGAACTTCACCACCCCCGTGGAGGTGACGCCGTACTCCTTGTGGTTGATCCCGACCCGCTTGCTGGACATGATGCCGATGCCGAGCATGTAGCCGCGCCGCTTCGACAGCCAGGCGATGGTCTCGATCATGGAATCGTGCATGTTCTCGTCGGGACCCAGCTCTATGGGCTCGTCCTCCCGGTAGTAGTCGATCACGGCCGGGTGTCTGGCCACGCCTCTGTCGGTAGTGAAGATGTCGAGGAAGGCGCCGGTGATGCCGTACTGGAGCTTGTAGAGCCGCCAGGTCTCCAGCTCCCGCTCCTTTGCCTTCAGGTCCGATGCGTCCAGGAGCACCACGAGCTTCGACCCTCCCTCGTAGATGTCCTTGTTCTTCAGGTGCTGGGTGTGGGCCAGGACGAAGTTCTCGCGGAAGAGGGTGTTGGCGTTGGTGACCAGGTCGTCGGCGGTGCGGCAGATGACGGTGCGCCAGCCGCCCCGGGCGATGTCGGAGAAGCCGATGTGGTACCCGAAGCCGTAGCGGCTGAAGAAGTAGGTGATACGGAACGGCATGACCGGCGGCAGGTCGGCCGTGAAATCGGAACTGAGCTCCGTGAGATAGGCCGGGTCGAGCCGGAAGGCCAGGGCCTGTTTCTCCAGGACGAAAAAGTTGGTCTTGAGCGTATGGGTGATGAAGGAGAGGCAGGCGCGGAAGATGGTCCGTCGCACCTCGTCCAGGTAGCGGTGCCCCGTGTTGTACCCCGCCACCTCCCGCCGCGTCTCGGCAAGGGCCTGCTCATAGGCCGCGTCCCGGTCCGCAATGGCGGGGTCGAAGCGGGCGCGGAAGAGCGTGGCCAGCTGGAGCGCGATCTCCGGGTGGGAGAGGAAGGCGCCGCGCACGTCGTCAAGGCCGAAGCGGTCGGGCTGGTTGTGGGCCAGGTTCGAGTGGCAGAAAGCGATGAAGGCGTTGGCGAGAGTGGCCTCATCGCCGCTCATGGAGCCGGTGATGACGAATTCGCGGTAGGCGTGGGAGCTGGTCGCCAGGAGCTGGGTGTTGGAGAGCTCCCTCTCCAGGCGGCAGAAGAACTCGGAACCCCGCTCAAGTACTCTGCCGCCATGGTGTCGTACATAGAAGGTGCCGAGGAAGTAGGGGTGGACGCCGTTGCTGATGGTGAGGCAGTAGGCGCGGTTCACGCCCAGTTCGAGGCGCTTGAAGACCTCCATCACCTGGAGGAGAAAGTCCTTCTGGGGAGGGTTCCCCACGGCGAAGAAGACCCGCGACTCGTTGCCCGCCGTGCTCTGCTTCATCTCCTCCACGTCCAGGTACAGGCCGCCGCGGCGGTTCCCCTCCTGGAAGAGGCGGAGCACCTGGGCAACCCGGCGGGGGGGGGAGATTCGGACGTAGTTCTCGTTGTTGAGCCAGAGGATGCGGAGGAGCCGGTCCAGGTCGGCTAGATCCATGTCGGGGTAGTAGGTGCGCACCGCCGTTGTCACCTTCCGCCGGATGGCGGCCGGCACCTCCACCTCCTGACCGGCGAGGATCTCCTCGTTGCTCCGGCGGTCGAATTCGAAGCGCTGGATCTCCAGGTTCTGGGCGAGCCCCGGGATCGGGTCGTCGGAGTGGGCGATCATGGCGTAGGAGATCTCCCGCTCCGGGATGCGGCGCAGGGTGTCATAGAGGGTCCCCGCCTGGTTGACCACCGCCATGATGAGGGATTTTTCCCGGTCGGCCAGCAGGATGCGCCGGTTGCGCCGCAGCATCCCCAGTTCCTGCGTCAGGATGGCGAGGGCCTCGGGCTCGTCCTTCATGGCGATGAAAAAGTAGGGGTTCATCTGCTCCTTGAGCCAGCGGCGGTTTTCTGCCCGCTCCGCGCTCGGGGATCTGGTGGTTGCCGGTGCCGCGGTCATGGTCTGGGACTCCTCTCTTGCGTTGGGGGATAGGGTGGAGTATACACGATGTCGCTCCCCTTGTGCCGCGCCGTTTGGTGCTCCGACCGGCTTTTCGGGCGTCTCTTCCCGGCTTCGGAAACTATTTTTCACAGGGTGCAAATTAATCGTGGACTTTTCGGTATGAAAGCTGATAGTGTTGCATCTGTCTATGGGTATGCCCAGACAAACTAACACACAGCAGCATCAGGAGAAAGAAAGAACATGGCAAACGGTACAGTAAAGTGGTTCAACGACAGCAAGGGGTTTGGTTTTCTGGAGCAGGAGAACGGTGAGGACGTATTCGTCCACTTCTCGGCCATCACGGGCGACGGTTTCAAATCCCTTACTGAGGGCGATAGGGTAACGTTCGACGTCGTCAAGGGCCCGAAAGGTCTGCAGGCGGCCAACGTAACCAGGGTGTAAGCGATTCGAACCCTGCAACACGAGAAAGGCCCCGGAGCAATCCGGGGCTTTTTTTATGCCCATTCCCTCCGGACGTCGGCAGCGTGACGTCTCCCTTCCGGTCTTTGTGAGTATCTATCTATTTCCATGAACAGGCTTGTTTCGGTCATTCTGGTTGTATTCGTCCTCTCCCTGGTTTCCTTCGGGACCTGGCAGCTCTTCCTCGGCAACTTCGAGGCGGCCTTTTCAGCTGCCCCCTTCCTGCTGATTATCTATTTTTTCCTCAAGCCGTGGCGGAAATAGGCCGTTAAACCTCCTGAACAAGGATCTGGCGCAACGGCAGCGTCACCGCCCCGCACGGGCCAGGGGAGGAGACTTTGTCCTTGACTTCTGCCTTCTGTCTGTGTAAGAAATGGCACATTAAGTTTTGTGGTGATTATGTCCATCGGTTCCATGGAAGGAACCACCTTTAACGACATGCAGCGGCCCCACCGGCATCCAGCCAGTGGGGCCGTTTTCGTTGCAGTGTGCCGCTGTGCTGCGGGGGAGTTGCAAAAACAGGAAGCCTTCAAATTGAAGATGCCTTCTGTGCGGTTATACTGTGTGAAAACTATCCCTTTTCTTCAAGGAGTACTTTTCGATGCTGACGATGCAGGAGATAAAGTCTCACTACTTCTTCACCGACGAGGATGCGGAGACCCTGAAGTCGCTGCGTCCTCTCGCCGAGACCAATGCGGATCTGCTGATCGATGAATTCTATGACAATCTTCTGGGGGTACCGGAAACGGCCGGATTCCTCAATGGCGATCCCGTTCTTGAGAGGCTGAAACAAAAGCACAGGTTTTGGTTTATCAACCTTTTCTGCGGGGTATACGACAATCAGTACCTCCACAACCTGCAACGGGTCGGCCATGTCCATGTAAAGATTGGCCTCAACGCCCATTACGTCAATTCGGCGATGCACCTGGTGCGACGGTTTGTCGTCAATATGATCCGGGAAAACTTCGCCGATCGGGAAGAGCGGCGGAAAAAGACCGAGGTGGTAGAGAAGATCATCGATATCAACCTCGACATCATGAGCGCCTCCTACATGGAAGAAGAGCTAAAAAAAGTCTTCATCTCCCACCGGTTTGAATCGAATCTTATCCGAGCGGCAGAGCGGTTCACCTACGGGCTCAATCTGATCCTCGTGGTGGCGCTCATGGGGGCGTCAATTTCCGTGGTGGGGTTGTTCATTTCCGATATCATTCATGTCTTCAGCGGGAACCTGGAAAAGGGGATATTGGCGGCCCTGGGGACCCTTCTGATCCTCTGGATGATGGTGGAACTGATGGAAAACGAGATCAAGGCACTGAAGGGGGCGAAGTTCAATATTCTGGTTTTCGTCGGGGTTGTCATTGTCGCCATCATCAGGGAAATCCTGATCTCGACCATCCGGCACGACCCTTTGACTACCCAGGCCTTTCTGGCCGGCACGCTCCTCATTCTGGGAGTGGTTTACTTTCTGGTGGCCAAGAGTCAGAATACATCATCCCTATCCTAACTTTTGCCATGAGGCGATCATGCTGCCCGACAGAGGAGTAATGACATGATATCCATTGAAGAGGCCCGGCGCATCATCCTTTCCCACTCGCAGCGTCTCGGAGCCGAGGAGGTTCCCATTCTCCACTCCTTGGGGAGAATTGCGGCCGAAGACACCTTTGCCCCCTGGGACATCCCTGCCGCCGACCACTCGGCCATGGACGGCTACGCGTTCGCCCATGCCGATGCTGCGGCAGGAAACCTTACAATCTGCGGCTTTCTTCCGGCAGGCGAGACGCGAACGGAGCCGGTTCTCACAGGCTGCGCAGTGAAGATCATGACCGGCGCCCCACTCCCCCCCGGCTGCGACACCGTTGTCCCGCAGGAGGACGTGGAGGAGTCCGACGGGGTGATCCGCTTCACGGGCACGGTGAAGAAGGGCGACCATGTCCGGTGCCGCGGCGAAGATGTCACGGCCGGCGAACGGGTAATTTCAACGGGGGCCTGTCTCCGCCCCCAGGAGCTCGGCATGCTCTCCTCCCTGGGGAAAACGGCGGTTGCGGTGTTTCGCCGGGTCCGGGTCGCGGTCCTCTCCACCGGTGACGAACTCATCCAGCCCGGCTCCATGCCGGTGCCGGGGAAAATCATCAACAGCAACAGCTTCAGTATTGCCGCTCAGGTCCTTGAAGCCGGAGGGGAGCCGGTCATGCTCGGCATAGCCCGGGACGACCGGGAGATCACCAGGACCAAAATCCTCGAAGGGATGCAGGCAGACGTTCTCATAACCACGGGCGGGGTTTCGGTGGGAGACCGGGATTTCGTCCGGGAGGCGCTCCAGGAGCTGGGAGGAGAGATTCTCTTCTGGAAGGTGGCCATGAAGCCGGGGAAACCGGTGGCGTTCGCCATGGTCCGGGGAAAGCCGGTCTTTGCCTTGCCGGGGAACCCAGTTGCCGCCATGGTGGCCTTCGAACAGTTCGTCCGGCCGTCCCTGCTGAAAATGATGGGGCATTCCCGCATTTTCAGGCCCATTGTCAGGGGCACCCTGGTCGAAGCGGCGGCAAACCGTGGCAACCGTCCCCATCTGGTCCGCTGCGCCGTAGAGCTGGTCGAAGGGTGCTACGTGGTCTCCGTCACCGGCAACCAGAGCTCCGCCCGCCTGTCGTCACTGACCAGTTGCAACGGTCTGCTGAAGCTCCCCCCCGATTCCCTCCTTGACGCCGGCGCTGAAGTTGACGTGCAGCTTCTGGACCGGCACTTTGAAATGGGGGAGGGACCCAGCGAAGCTGATCGATAAAGGGGAAAGAAAAGACTGTGGAGGAGGTTGAACACCGGCCGTTCATGGTGGCGGGGGTGGAGGGATGCCAGAAAGCCCGGACTGCAGATGCAGCCCGGGCTTTCCGCGTTAGGGCCTCTGTTTTATTACTTTTTGTGGCACCCACCGCATTTGGTCGGACCGGCTTTCTTGCTCTCGTGACAGCCTTTGCAGGTTGTGTGCGCAAAATCCTTGCCGAATCCCTCAATCTTGCCGGGACCCTTCTCATGGCAGAGTTTGCAGTTTTTCAGCATTTCCTGATGCTTTTTGTGGGGGAAGGTCACATTGCCGTTCTTGTTTTCAAAAACCATGGTGTCGGCGGCGAATGCCGTTGCCGCACAGAAGATGGCGAGTGCGGCTGCTGAGACAACTTTTTTCATGTACTGCTCCTTTCGATGGTGACCCGTGAAGGGGAATTAACACCACGACCTCCCTGCAGGATAGGCCGTGGTGTGGCTACAGCAAGGGTAATACTGAACGCCAGCGTGTTATCCCTCAGCAGGGAGCCTCGGCGTTTTTCCGCGAGTAGTACCACCATGTCATGACGATACAGCTCACATAGAAACCGATGAATCCGTAGAGGGCCATATCAGGGCTGCCGGTGGCGGCGATTGAGGTGCCGAAGCTCTTGGGGATGAAAAACCCGCCGTACGCCGCGAACGCCGAGGTGAAGCCGAGCACGGCGGCCGCCTCCTTGTTGGCGTCTTTGATCGCCTGCTCCTGGGCCGCCTCTCCCTTGCCCGCCGCATCCCGCTGCCGTTCGGTCATGAAGATGACCGGGATCATGCGGAAGGTGGAGCCGTTGCCGATGCCGGTGGTGGCGAAGAGGAGGATGAACATCGCCAGGAATCCCCAGAAATTACCGCCGACTCCGCCGTGGGGGAGGAAGTAGAGGACGCCGAACACGGCGGCGGCCATGACGATGAAGTTCCAGAAGGTGACCCTCGCCCCGCCGAGCTTGTCGGCCAGCCACCCCCCTACCGGACGGACCAGGGCGCCCACGAGGGGTCCGAGGAAGGCGTATTGGACCGGGTTGACGCCGGGGAACTGGGACTTGGTCAGGAGCGGAAGCCCCGCCGAGTAGCCGATGAACGAACCGAAGGTGCCGAGATAGAGCCAGCACATGAGCCAGTTATGCTTGCGCTTGAAGATGATGGCCTGGTCGCTGAAGGAAGCCTTGGCGCTGGCGATATCGTTCATGCCGAACCAGGCTGCTATGGCGGACAGGGCGATGAACGGCACCCAGATGAAGCCGGCGTTTTGCAGCCAGAGCGGCTTGGTCTCGCCTTTGATGACACACATCTGCGGATCGCCGCACAGGGCGGCGAACATGCCGGTGGTAATAACGAGCGGCACGATGAACTGCATGGCGCTCACTCCCAGGTTCCCCAGCCCTGCGTTCAATCCCAGGGCGGTCCCCTTCTGGGCCTTGGGAAAGAAGAAGCTGATGTTGGCCATGCTGGAGGCGAAGTTGCCGCCGCCGAAACCGCACAGGACCGCCAGGATCAGCATGGTTGAGTAGCTCGTGGTGGGGTCCCTCACGGCAAAGCCGATTCCCAGGGCGGGGATCAGGAGCGATGCGGTGCTGATGGCGGTCCATTTGCGGCCGCCGAAGATCGGCACCATGAACGAGTAGAAGATGCGGAGTGTCGCCCCCGCCAGCCCCGGCAGGGCCGTCAGCCAGAACAGCTTGTTCGTGTCGTACTTGAAGCCGATCAGCGGGAGGTTCACGCAGACCACGCTCCAGACCATCCAGACCGCGAAGGCCAGAAAGAGCGCCGGGATGGAAATCCAGAGGTTGCGGTTGGCGATGGCCTTTCCCTTGGTCTCCCAGAAGTGCTTGTCCTCCGGGTTCCACTCGGTCAATACGCGGGGTGACCCGCTCTTTTTCGTTTCCGTTCCTGTCATTACATCCGCTCGCATCGTTTTTCTCCTTCCATGGGAATTGGCTGGTTATTCCAGAATGTCCGCTGTCTTCAGTTTGCGATGAACTTTTTCCTTCTTCAGGGCCAGATACATCCAGAGGAGGGAGACGCACGTTGAACCGTACAGGAGCATGAAAGCGGTGCTCCGGATACCGGTCAGGTCCACCAGGGCGCCGAACATGATGGGGAGGAGGAACCCTCCGAGGCCTCCGACGAGCCCCACGATGCCGGAGATTACGCCGATGTTGTGGGGATACTCATCGGCAATGTGCTTGAACACCGACGCCTTGCCGAAGCCCCAGGCTATCCCGACGATGAAGAGGAGGGCCGTGAAGATCCAGACGTTGAGACCCACATGGCGCGCTACGGGGCCGTTCACCGTCTTGACGACCACATCGAAGTGGGGGAGCGAGAGGAGGAACAGGCACCCGCCGGAGATCCACATGACCCAGCAGGTGACGGTGTGGGCGCCGAACCGGTCCGAAAGCCAGCCGCCCAGGGCGCGGATCACCCCGGAGGGGAGCACGAATATGGCGGCGAGCAGGGCGGCGGTTCTGATTTCGAACCCATACTCATTAATGTAGTACTTGGTCATCCAGAGGGACAGCCCCACGTAGCCGCCGAAGACGATGGCGTAGTACTGGCAGTAGCGCCACACCTTCGGGTCCTTCAGCGCCGCCAGCTGGTCCTTGATGGTCACGGTCGAATCGACCTTGTGGCTGTGCTCGGTGAAGGTGAAGAGCCAGAACATGATGGCCGTGACGAGCATCGCCACGGAATAGACCTTGGGGACCGCCTGCCAGCCGTAGGCCACCACCAGGGAGGGGGCCAGGAACTTGGTCACCGCAGCGCCCGCGTTCCCGGCGCCGAAAATCCCCATGGCGAACCCCTGCCGGGCCTTCGTGAACCAGCGGGCGGTGTAGCTGATCCCCACCGAGAAGGAGCCGCCGGCAAGCCCGAGGAACAGCCCCAGGAGGAGGAAGTGCCAGTATTCGGTGGCGGCGCTCACCAGGTAGATGGGGATGATGGTACAGAGCATCAGGATGAAAAAGACGATGCGCCCGCCGTACTTGTCGGTCCACATCCCGAGCGGCAGCCGGATCAGGGAGCCGGAGAGGATCGGGGTGGCGGCCAGGATGCCGAATTGGGTCTCGTTCAGGCCCAGGGCGGCCTTGATCGGAATGCCGATGATGGAGAACATCACCCACACCGCGAAGCAGACGGTAAAGGAGAGGGTATTCATCGTCAGAACCGATATCTGCCGGTGCTTGTGGGTCGCCATGGCGCGCTCCCTGATCTGGGTTCCCCACGTTGCCACCGATGCCATCTTATTCTCTTGCGTTTCCATGACGTACTCCTCCGACTACCGTTACCCCACCCTTTCCTTTGGCTTGGATTGCCAGCGGTAGAGGATGGGAGGATCCTTCAGGAACGTGAACGGCTGATAGAGCATATGGACCAGCTTGGTGAAGGGCAGGAGCGCCACGATCAGGAATGCCCCGGCCGCGTGCAGCTTGAAGATGAGGGGGAAGTCGGCCATATACTCCAGCTGCGGGTTGAAGGAGATGAGGGAGTAGAAATAGGGAACCACCGTGTGGAGGTACCACTGGGAGCCCCAGCGCATGAAGAGAGAAATATAGACCCCCGTGGCGGTCTGGGTGATCAGGAGCAGGAGGAGGACCCAGTCGCTCACCAGGGTCAGCCGCTTCAAGGTGGTGGAGTTGGCCCGGCGCAGCAGCAGGATGATGCTGCCGAACAGGGCAAGGAACCCCAGGCCGAGGCCGACGCTCTCCAGGAAGATCAGGGCGTCCTTGTTCCCCAGGAGCCGTTTCATGACTCCGGGGGCCACAATGCCGGCCAGGTGCGCCAGGAGGATCAGGATGATCCCGTAGTGCCACGGGTTGATCCCCCAGTAGAGAGTCCTGCGCTCCAGGAACTGGGTGGAATAGGCCGTCCAGCCGAGGCGGTTGCTGAAAAAGCGGTAGGGGGTCACCACCAGGACCAGCGCCAGGGCCACGTAGGGAAGAACGACGAAAATGAGCGTATTCAGCATGGTCTTACCTCCGGGTGCATAACCATTTTCGGGCGGCTTTGTTCGGGAACGCCATGGCCGATGGCTTCAGCCGGGCGCACTCCCTGGGCGGCGTCCTCGCCGCAGATGAGGCGGATGGCCTCCACCACGGGCCTCCAGGGGGAATCCCGGCGGGATGCGGCGAAGCTGCCGGCGAGCTTCTCGACCCCCGGCACCACGTACCGGTCGATGAACGCTTGCCGTGCCCCGGTCTCCCCCTTGCTGGCCAGATGGGCCAGGAACCAGAGGATGAGGGGGAGGTGGTCGGGGAGCTCGTTGCCGAGGGGGGTGTAGTCATGGAGGCGATACTCCCCTTTCAGGGCGATGAGATACTCCCCCTTCTTCTGGTTGTCGCCGAACAGGTGGTGGCCCAGATAGGGGGCGACCGACGGGTTGAAATCGAAGGTCGCCACATATTCCTCCTGGATTTCCGCCAGGGTCGATCCGGTCACGAACTCCCCGAAGGGGCCGAGGGAGCACTCCAGGCGCTCAGCCACGAGATACCCCTGGACGAGGCCCAGGGCCGACAGGAGGCCTTTTTTCTCCTGGGGGTAGTCGAGCATCCGGGCGAGGGATGCATAGAGTTCAGCGGTTATCATTTTCCCCTCCCCGTCTTCTTCAGGATGCCGAAGCCGCTGGCCCCCTTGCGGGTGTGCGAATCGAGATCCTCCCGCTGCTGGGGCGGAATGATGTTCCGCTCGTTGTAGCCGCCGACCGTGAAGAGGCGATAGAGACGGCCGGCTCCGGCTTCGTCCAGCCCCGCCCTCGCGAGGATCGCCTCGTCAGGGGGCTGGTTCAGGTTTTTGGCCCGCATGTGGATGCGGAGGGCGATGAGCTTCTCCAGGGCCGCCGCCACCACCTCCCGGTTGCCGCCCCCCAGGAGGCTCGCCAGGTACCCGATGGGGGCCCGAAGAGACTCCCGGGGCGGGATCGTCCCGTGCTCCACCAGTTCATGGAGTTCGCCGCCGGCTGCCAGAACCGGCGAGAGGGACGGGATGTAGTAGGCCATGGGCATGGTCCGGAACTCGGGGTGGAGCGGCAGGGCCAGACCGAACTCCTTGACGAGGGCGTAGACCGGCGACTTCTCGGCGGCCTCCAGCCACTGCTCGGGGACGCCGTTCTTCCGGGCCCCTTCCCGGACCGCCTCGTCCCTGGGGTCGAGGATCACGGCCCGGTGGGCCTCCACCAGCTGGTTGTCGGGCTTCAGGAGGGCCTGCTCTACCTTCGCGGCGTCATAGAGGAGGACGCCGACGTAGCGGATCCGGCCGACGCAGCTGTGGGCGCAGGCGTTGCACTGGCCCGTCTCGGTCCGGGGGAAGCAGAAGATGCACTTTTCCGCCTTGCCGCTGTTCCAGTTGAAGTAGACCTTCTTGTAGGGGCAGGCGCTGGTGCAGAACCGCCACCCTTTGCAGACCTCCTGGTCCACCAGAACCACCCCGTCCTCGCCCCGCTTGTAGATGGCCCGGGAGGGGCAGGAGGCGACGCAGGCCGGGTTCAGGCAGTGGTTGCAGATGCGGGGAAGGTACTGCATGAACATGGTGCTGTACTGCTCGATGATCTTCCTGTCCTCCAGGTTCACGTCCTCCGCGGCATAGACCTGGGAGCCGGAGAGGTCGTCGTCCCAGTTGGGCCCCGCCTTGATGTGGGCCATCTTCTCCCCGGATATCTGGGAAAACGCCTCGGCCACCGGCTGGTCATCCCCTCCCTTTGCCCCGTAGAGGTTGCCGTAGTCGAAGTCGAAGGGCTCGTAGTAATCCTCCAGCTTCGGCATATTGGGCTGGAAGAACATGTTGAGGAGCGTCGGCCCCTTCCCCATGGCCTTGAGCCGCAGGTTCTGGCCGTCGGCGACCCAGCCCCCCTTGAACTCCTCCTGGTCCTCCCACTTCTTCGGGTAGCCGACGCCGGGCTTGGTCTCCACGTTGTTCCACCACATGTATTCCGCGCCCTTGCGGTCGGTCCATATGTTCTTGCAGGAGAGGCTGCAGGCGTGGCAGCCGATGCATTTGTCCAGGTTGAACACCATTACCAGTTGCGCTCTGACATCCATTGTCTCACCCCCTCAGCTTTCTGACGACCACGTAGCTGTCCCGGTTCACGCCGGTGGGTCCCCAGTAGTTGAAGTAGTAGCTGAACTGGGCGTAGCCCCCGAGCATCAGGGTCGGCTTCAGGCGGATGCGGGAGAGGCTGTTGTGGACGCCCCCCCTCTTGCCGGTCTTCTTCGATTTCTGGATGTTGATGGTCCGCTCCGGTGCGTGGTACATAACCGCCGCCCCCTTGGGGATCCGGGAGGAGACGCAGGCCCGGGAGACCACCACGCCGTTGAAGTTGTAGACCTCGATCTCCTCGTTGTCCTCGATGCCGGCCCCGGCCGCGTCTTCGTGGTTGAGCCAGACCACCGGTCCGCCCCGCCCCAGGGTGAGCATCCGGAGGTTGTCGCTGTAGGTGGAGTGGATGCTCCACTTGCCGTGGGGGGTGAGGAAGTTGAGTACCAGCCCCGTTTCCCCTTCGGTCTCGTCCAGGATCGCCGGGTTGAGCTTCGCCTTGAAGGTGGGGAGCCCCTCGTGGAACTCGCCGTAGTACGGGTGGTCCAGGTAGAGGGACTGGCGGCCCGAGAGGGTGCGCCACGGCACGTCGTATTCCACGTTCAGGGTGTAGGGGGCGTAGGGGCGCCCGTTGTTCACGAGGCCGCTCCAGACCGGGGTGCTGCAGTAGCGCTGGGGCTTCTGGGTCACGTGCTCCCACTTGATCCGCAGGTCCCGGCTCCCGGCGGCGATCTGGGCCAGGGGCTTGCCGACCCGCTTCTCCAGGTTCTGGTAGGCCCGGTAG
>CAJPFF010000113.1 GCA_905339345.1 Geobacteraceae bacterium
GCGCGCTACATGGGTCGGCTTACCCTCAATCCCCTCAAGCACCTGGACATCTTCGGAACTCTCATGGTCTTCATTGTCGGCATCGGCTGGGCAAAGCCGGTGCCGGTGAATTTCCACAACCTGAGGAATCCCAAGCGCGACATGATCTGGGTCGCCGGCGCCGGTCCCGTGACCAACTTTCTCCTGGCCCTAGTCTCGGCCATCGTCATGCGGGGACTCGCTGCTCTAGGCGAAGGGTTTCCCGACGGTTCGCCGGTCCAGACGTTTCTCGATCCGCTGATCCTGATGTCGGCCTTTTCGGTCTATATCAACCTGCTTCTCTGCATCTTCAACCTGATACCGCTCCCCCCCCTCGACGGCGGGCGGGTGGCGGTGGGCTTGTTGCCCTACCGTCAGGCGGAGATGCTGGCCCGGGTGGAGCCTTACGGCATGATCATTATTATCATTCTGGTATTCTTCACCAATATCTTCAGCACGGTCATCTCACCCATGCTCGATGTGGGGATCAGCATCCTCGCCGGTCCCCAGAGCAAGCTGGTGTACAGTGTCACGCATTTTCTCATGAGATAATCGGAGCGCCGATGCGCCGAAAAAGGAGCAGACGATGAGCAACAAGCGGATAGTCAGCGGCATGAGGCCGACCGGAAAACTGCACCTGGGCCACTTCCACGGGGTGCTCGCCAACTGGCGGGAACTCCAGGAGGAGTACGAGTGTTTCTTCTTCGCCGCCGACTGGCACTCCCTCACCACCGAATACGATAACACCGAAGCCATCCGCCAGAACACCGACGAGATGGTCCTCGACTGGCTTGCCTTCGGGGTTGATCCCGCCAAATGCGTCATCTTTCGGCAGAGCCGCGTACCCCAGCATGCGGAGTTGAACCTGATCCTCTCCATGATCACGCCGGTTTCGTGGCTCGAACGGAATCCCACCTACAAGGAGATGCAGGAGAATCTTTCCACCAAGGACCTCTCCACCTTCGGCTTTCTTGGCTATCCGGTCCTCATGGCGTCGGACATCATCGTCTACAAGGCCGCCAAGGTGCCGGTGGGTCACGACCAGCTCCCCCACCTGGAGATCACCCGGGAGATTGCCCGCCGCTTCAACTACCTCTACAACACCGAGGTCTTCCCCGAGCCGGCGGCACTACTCACTGAAACGCCCAAGGTCCTGGGGCTCGACGGCCGAAAGATGAGCAAGTCCTACGGCAATGCCATCTTCCTTTCGGAAAGCGCCGACGAAACCCGCAAAAAGGTCATGTCGATGGTGACCGACACCCAGCGGGTTCGGCGGAGCGATCCGGGTGAGCCCGACCGTTGCGTCGCCTTTTCTCTCAACAGCCTCTACCTTCCCGAGGAGAAAAAGGCCGACATCTTTGCAGGGTGCCGCAGCGCCGCCATCGGCTGCGTTGAGTGCAAGAAGCTCCAGGCCGAGTACCTGGTTGAAACCCTTGCCCCCTACCGGGCCCGCCGCGACGAGCTCACCGAAAAGCCGGGGTTGGTGGCCGAGATCCTCGCCGAAGGAGAGGCCCGTGCCGCAACAGAGGCCGCACGGACCATGGCCGAGGTGCGGGACGCCATCAAGCTATGAGCGGCGACGGGAATCTCGATCTCTACCGTGACGAGGAGGCTGCCTCCTACACGGTTAAGCTCGAGGTCTTCGAGGGACCCCTCGACCTACTCCTTCATCTCATCAGGAAGAACGAGGTGGACATCTACGATATTCCGCTCTCCATCATCACGCGGGAATACCTCGACTACATCAAGATGATGAAGGAGCTCAACCTGGAGATTGCCGGCGAGTTCCTCGTCATGGCCTCGACCCTCATCCAGATCAAGTCGAAGACCCTTCTTCCCATGCCGGCCGACGAGGAGTCGACGGAAGAGGAGGAGGAAGACCCTCGGGCCGAGTTGGTCAGGCGGCTCCTGGAATACCAGAAATACAAGGAGGCTTCGATCTCCTTGGCGGAGCGGGATATGCTCGGCCGGGAGACCTACGCCCGCACTTTTTTGTCCCCGGAACTTGCGGGGATGCAGCCCGAGGAGGAACCGGTCGAGGTGGAGCTGTTCGAGCTGATAGAGGCATTCAGGAAGGTTCTCGACCGGGTTTCCGAGGAGAGCTTTCACGAGGTGGGGGCCGAGTCGATCACCATCGCCGAGCGGATTAACGAGATCCTCTCGCTACTGGAGGGGAAAGAGTCGCTTCTGTTCGATGAGCTCTTTCCCGAGAACTTCAACCGGGACTTTCTCATCGCCACCTTCCTCGCCGTGCTTGAACTCTGCAAGCTCAAGATGGTCAAGGTGGTTCAGGCAAACCGCTACGGCTCCATCTGGATCCAGCCGGCGGTTATGGAGGGGGAGGACGCCGTCGCCGATGCCGAATCTTAAGTCCATTGTGGAAAGTCTTCTGTTCGTTGCCGATGCCCCGGTGACTTTTGACCGGCTCTGCACCCTCCTGGAGGAGTTTGACCGGGGAGAGGTAAAGGAGGCCCTGAACGCGCTTCAGGATGAATACGGCCGCGAGGGGAGGGGAGTTGTTCTTGCCGAAGTGGCCACCGGTTTCCAGTTCCGCACTCCGGCCGAGAACGCCGACTATCTTCGCCGTCTCACAAAGACCCGCCCCGTCAAGTTCAGCCAATCCGCCCTTGAAACCCTCGCCATCATCGCCTACCGCCAGCCGGTGACCCGCGCCGAAATCGAGTACCTGCGCGGCGTCGACTCCGGCGGCGTCCTGAAGACCATCCTGGAAAAGAAGCTCATCAAGATTCTGGGCAAGAAGGACATACCGGGTAAACCGCTTATCTACGGTACTACCCGGGAGTTTCTGGAGCTCTTCAGCCTGAAGGATCTCAGGAGTCTGCCGACCCTCAAGGAGATTCGCGACCTGTCTGAAACCGCCCCCTATGAGCAGCAGGAAGAACTCCCGCTGGGACAGTCCGAGGGGGAAGGGGATCAGCTCTGAAAGAAAACAGTATGTTGACTGTTGCCGAACCGATTCTCTGGTATAGTTGAGCGTGTTTGCAGAAAAAACGCTCGCGTTTCAGGGGGAGGGGGCGATGGTACGTCAGCCTGCGGTTGCTGGTCAGTTCTACTCCGATGAACCGAAACGGTTACGGGGGGAGCTTCAGCGGATGGTGCCCGTTGGCGCCGCGAAGCGGCGAGTGACGGGTATTGTGGCCCCCCACGCCGGGTACGTGTATTCCGGAAACGTTGCCGGAGCCATCTATGGCATTGTTGAATTGCCGCGAACCGTTGTCATTCTCGGCCCCAACCACCATGGCTTCGGAGCTGCCGCCGCCCTTTATCCCGATGGTGAATGGCTCACTCCTCTTGGTTCAGTGCCGATCGATGCCAAACTCGCAGATCTTGTGCGGGAGCATGCCCCGGTTGTGGAGTCTGACACCTCGGCGCACCGGTTTGAACATTCCCTTGAAGTGCAGGTGCCGTTTCTCAAGTATTGTCGTGAGGACGTGAAAATAGTGCCGCTCTGTCTCGGTTTCGGCGACTACGAGCGGTGCCGGTTGCTGGGGGAGGGGCTCGCGTGGGCGATCAGGGAATTCGGCGAGGATGTGCTGATCGTGGCAAGCTCGGACATGACCCACTACGAGTCAGCCGATGCCGCCCGCACGAAAGATGAACAGGCCATCGCCGAGGTGCTTGCGTTGAATCCGGAAGGTCTGCTGAGAGTTTGCGGGCAAAAGAACATTACCATGTGCGGGGTGATTCCCGCCACGGTCATGCTGGTGGCTGCGAAAGCATTGGGCGCCACGAAGGCGGAACTGGTCCGCTATGCTACGAGCGGTGATGTGACGGGGGACAACCGGCAGGTGGTTGCCTACGCGGCGATTGCGGTATATTGACGGCCGGTAAAGGGATTACTCTTCTTTTGCTATCCTGACCACCTGCAGCACGCCGGGCATCTGTTCCAGTTCGGCAGAGTCGAGGGTGTCGGTATCGCCGATGACACCGATGATGGTCCGGTTGGCGCCGGTTGACTGGTGGATGTCGAAGTTCCTCGTAATCAGGTATTCCTTTATTTCCACGAGCGCCTCTTCGCCGGCGCTCTTTTTCATGATGATGAGCATTACTGCTCCTCCTTGCCCGTAGTTTCCTCCCGGTGGGTCATGATCCGCTCCAGCCGGCGCGATTCGTCGATTACCCGCTCGAAAAGACGCACGATGGCCCCGTCATCCAGGGGGCCGGGGTTGCCCGCCTTCATTCGTTCGAAGATCAGTTTTTCACGTTTGGGATCATAAACCGGGAGTCCGCGCTCCTTCTTGATCATGCCAATTTCCAGGGCGAGCCCTGCCCGCCGGTTGAAAATCCGTAGGAGTTCGCTGTCGATCCGATCGATTTCCTGTCTCAGTTCGTCAATCGTCATGGGTTCCTCAGAACTGCTTTTTGATGTAGGTGTCCTTCTTCCAATGCACGTCGTCACGCTCGGGGTAGCCGATGGTGTAGTGGAGGCCGCGGGACTCTTTACGCTGAAGGGCGCAGTTGACGATCAGTTCCGCCACGGTGGCGATGTTCCGCAGTTCGATGAGATCCGAGGTGATGGTGAAGTCCCAGTAATAGTCCTCAATCTCTTCCTGGATCAGACGGATGCGGTGCAGCGCCCGTTCGAGCCGCTTGTCTGAACGGACGATACCCACGTAGTTCCACATGAAGCGCCGGATCTCGTCCCAGTTCTGGGAGACAACCACCATCTCGTCGCTGTCGGTTGCTGTGCTCGCGTCCCATTCGGGGATGTCCGGGTACTCGAAGTGGTTCTCTGCCAGTTCCTCCACTGCCCGCTTGTAGGCCCGACCCGCGTAGACCGCCGCCTCCAGCAGCGAGTTGCTTGCCAAGCGGTTGGCGCCGTGGAGGCCGGTGAAGGCCACCTCGCCGATGGCGTAGAGGTGACTCACGTCTGTTTCGGCGTTCTTATCCACCGCTACGCCGCCGCACAGGTAGTGGGCAGCTGGAACAACCGGAAGCGGTTCCTTCGTCATGTCGAGGCCGTAATCCAGGCAGGTCTGGTAGATGTTGGGGAAGCGGGTCCGGACGTATTCTGGGTCCTTGTGGGTTATATCCAGGTAGACGCAGTCGTCTCCGTGGGTTTTCATCTCATTGTCGATGGCCCGTGCCACGATGTCACGGGGGGCAAGGTCCTTGAGTTTATGGTATTTCTCCATGAACGCCGTGCCGTCGCGGCGTCGCAGGATGGCCCCCTCGCCGCGGACCGCCTCGGAGATAAGAAACGACTTGGCGTGGGGATGGTAGAGGGTAGTGGGGTGGAACTGCATGAATTCCATGTTGGCGATGGTTGCGCCTGCACGGTACGCCATGGCCACGCCGTCACCGGTTGCCACGTCGGGATTGCAGGTGTAGAGGTAGACCTTGCCTGCGCCGCCCGTTGCCAGGAGGGTGATCTTGGCTCTGAAGGTTTTTACGCGGTTTGAGGCAATATCCAGAACGTGGGCGCCGAGGCAGCGGTTGGGCTTGACCCGCTTGCGGGCCACCTTTGCCATGGTTATGAGATCGATGCCGATGTGGTGCTCGTAGAGTCTGATGTTAGGGTTTTCGCGGGCGGCGGCCACCAGGGCCCGCTCGATCTCGCGTCCTGTCACGTCGTCGGCGTGGAGAATGCGGCGCTGGCTGTGCCCTCCCTCGCGGGTCAGGTCGAAGGCTTCTCCGCTTCGGGTGAACTGCACCCCCCACTCGATGAGGTTGCGGATGACTTTGGGACCCTCTTCAACCACCATCCGCACCACGTCTTCGTGACAGATTCCGGCACCGGCTACGAGGGTGTCCTCCACGTGGGCGTCGAAGGTGTCCTCCTGGGAAAAGACCGAGGCGATCCCCCCTTGGGCATAGTTGGTGGCGGATTCTGTCACTTCACGCTTGGTCACGAGGACAACGGTGCCGTGACGCGCAGCCTGGAGGGCAAAGGACAGCCCGGCGATGCCGCTGCCGATGACGAGAAAATCGCTCTCTATTTTCATGGGCGTGCTCCTTGGATAATGTGTAAATATTTATGAAGAAAGTCGATTATTCCCCCGCTTAGCCCCTTTGTCAAGGCATTTCAAGGTCATACCGGCCGTTCTCTGTGGGGTTGCATTGCTTTCGGAGTTGGTCTATATTTTGTATGGCTTTCGGCATGGACGCCGATCTGCGCTGCATGGGAGGAAAAGTGCCGAAAGTTGTCAAAATTATGGCCCTTGCCCTGGTTCTCTGGGGGATGGCAGGCTATGGGTCCGCCACGGCCGATATCTATCGTTACGAGGATGACGAGGGGGTCGTTCATTTTACCGACGCTCCGACCGACAAGCGGTTCAAGATTTTCATGAGGGATATCAAGAAGGACCGCAAGCTCCGGACCACCTTCAAGCTTGGAAACATCGCTCGTAATTCGGGTGAATTCGATCCGATCATAAACCAGTGCGCCCTGGAGTTCGGCGTCGACAAGTCGTTGGTTAAGGCCGTCATCCATGCCGAGTCCGGCTATAATCCCAACGCCGTCTCCCCTAAGGGGGCGAGCGGGCTCATGCAACTCATGCCCAAGACGGCCAAGGACTTGAAAGTAGCAAATGCCTTCGACCCGCGGGACAACATTCGGGGGGGGGTGCGCTACCTCCGCTTTCTGCTCGACACCTTCAGGGGAGACGAGTCTCTGGCCCTCGCAGCCTATAATGCCGGCCTGTCGCGGGTAGCCCAGTATAATGGAGTTCCTCCGTACCAGGAAACACGCACCTATGTAGACAGGGTGCTCAATTACAGGAAATCATACCAGTCCACCAACTGAGAACCGGTTCATACATGTCCGAAACTTATGCCAAATCCATCTGGAACATCCCGAACATCCTCACCCTCCTGCGTATCGCCCTGATTCCAGTTTTGGCGGTGCTCCTCCTCTCGCCGTCACGGGAAGCGGGGTTCTGGGCAGCGGCGGTATTTGCCATCGCGTCCATCACCGACTGGCTCGACGGCTATCTTGCCCGCAGGATGGGTATCGTCACGGTCTTTGGCAAGTTCCTCGATCCCATCGCTGACAAGCTCATGGTCATGGCGGCCCTCATCATGATTCTTCCCTTCAATCGTGTGCCGGCCTGGATGGTGCTGGTGATCCTTGGCCGCGAGATCATCATTACCGGGCTGCGGGGGATAGCCTCCAGCGAGGGGATCGTCATCTCGGCAAGCGACCTGGGCAAGTTCAAAACCATTTTCCAGATGGTGGCAATTATCGGGCTTCTTCTCCACTATGATTACAACTGGTTTTTCGGTATCCCTCACCCTTATCTCACGGTCAACATGCACAATGCGGGGATGTTCTACCTCTGGATCGCCACCATCATGACTGTCTGGTCCGGTGTCGACTACCTCGCCAAGTTCATGAAGGTCATTACCCGCTGACCTTTCCTGTTCCTATTTCCCATCCAGCGCCATAGGTTCGCAGACATTGTCGGCGGAATTCGCCTCGGACCCGCAGATGAAGCAGACTACCGTCGGGTTGGCGGTAAGGTGCCGAACTTCCTTCATCATCCCCTTGCTCTTGAGGACGCAGAGATGTCCCTGGTGTTTTTCGCCGCAGCTGCAAGTCTTCTGTTCAGTCATGGGTGGTCTCCTTGAGGGGCATGGTAGAATGTGGCGGTGTTAAGGCCAAGCCCATTGTCGCTGCAAAATTGTCAGCCTGTCAAGCCGCCCGTGGACCGTGTCTGAAATGAATTTCACGTTGACAGAGGGAGGCAAAACGGGTATAAGACAGATTCTCTTCTGCAGAGCATAAATAGAGGGCGGCGTCGCCAAGTGGTAAGGCAAAGGTCTGCAAAACCTTTATTCACCGGTTCAAATCCGGTCGCCGCCTCCAAATTAAAAAGCTGACCATTCGGTCGGCTTTTTTGTTGTCCATTCACCGCCTGTCTGCCATCTTCGCGGGTTTTGGTTTTGCATGGCGCGGCCGTTTCTGTTACGATACCTTCCCAACTCCCTGAACACCAAGGCTTTCTCGATGTCCGAACTCACCCCGATGATGCGCCAGTATCTGGAAATCAAGGCCGATTACCCTGACTCGATTCTCTTCTTCAGGCTCGGCGATTTCTATGAGATGTTCCTTGACGATGCCGTCAAGGCTTCGCGCATCCTCGACATCACTCTTACTTCCCGCGGCAAGGGGGGAGACGGTTCCGATGTTCCCCTGTGCGGCATACCGTACCACTCGGCTACACCGTATATCGCCAAACTGATCGAGGCAGGAGAGAAGGTGGCCATCTGTGAGCAGGTGGAGGACCCCAAGACCACCAAAGGAATCGTGAAGCGCCAGGTGGTCAAGGTCGTTACCCCCGGCCTCGTAGTGGAGGCCGATAGCCTCTCCCCCAAGGAAAACAATTTTCTGGTGTCGATCTTCAGCGACAGCAGCGATCGCTGGGGGGTGGCGTATCTGGACATCTCCACCGGCGAGTTTCGGGTAACCGAGGTGGATGGTAGTGATGGAGTATGGGGAGAGGTGGCCTGCGCCAATCCGCGGGAGATTCTCATGCCCGCTTCCTTTCGAGAGAACGGGAAGGGGGACGGCCGAGGCGATCTGGCTGCCGGCCGGACGCTCACCTATGTTGACGACTGGGTCTACGACCGGGACTACAGCGAGAGGCTCATCCGCAACCATTTCGGCGTGGCATCGCCCGATGCCCTGGGGTGTGGCGGGCTTGCCGAGGGGCTCCAGGCAGCGGCTGCAGTTCTGTATTATCTGCAGGAGACCCAAAAGGGCAGGGTTGACCATATCCGGGAACTGCGGGCCTACCGGACCCAGGAGTTCCTGGTCCTTGACGAAACCACCCGCCGCAACCTGGAGCTGACCGCCACCCTTTCCGAGGGGAAACGGCGCGGGTCGCTTCTGGGACTGCTGGATCGTACCGCCACCGCCATGGGGGGGCGCAAGCTCAGGCAGTGGATTAACTATCCACTTGTAATAGTCGATAAGATAAGGGAACGTCAGGATAGTGTCGATGAGCTTGTCCGCGACCCTGGCCTTAGGGCCGGCATTCGGGAGGCCCTCGAAGGGGTCTACGATCTGGAGCGCCTGAACGGGCGCATCAGCCTCGCAAGCTCGGGAGCCAAGGACTTGGTGGCTCTCAAGGCATCACTCCAGAAAATTCCGCCGCTGTTGAGCCTGCTCGGACATGCCGAGGCAGGCCTTCTGCGTGATCTGCTGGCGGGCATAGATCCGCTGGATGAGGTGGCGGAACTGATCGGCCGAGGCATCGTTGACGACCCCCCCTTTGTGCTCCGTGAGGGGGGGATTATAGCCGACGGCTACCATGGTGAACTGGACGAGTTGCGCGCCATCAGCCGCGAAGGGAAGGGGTTCATCGCCCGGTTGGAGGCAAAGGAGAAGGCGCGCACCGGCATCTCCTCCCTCAAGATCCGCTACAACAAGGTATTTGGCTACTACATCGAAGTCACCAAGTCGAATCTTGGGGCCATCCCCGACGACTACATACGGCGTCAGACCCTTGCCAACGCCGAGCGCTTCATCACCCCCGAGCTCAAAGAGTATGAGGAGAAAGTCCTCGGGGCCGAGGAGCGGATCGTGGATCTGGAGTATTCGCTCTTCCAGCAGATCAGGCAGCGGGTTGCCGCGGAGGGGGAGCGGCTTGCCCGAACGGCGGACCGCCTCGCCACCCTCGATGTCCTCGCTTCCCTGGCCGAGGTGGCCCACGAGCGCAATTACTGCCGACCGCTTGTCGATGACAGTGACGTGCTCTCCATCTCCGAGGGGCGACACCCGGTTGTGGAGGCCCTCAATGTCTCCGAGCGGTTCGTTCCCAACGATGTCCTGCTCGACAACGGCGAGAATCAGCTCGTCATCATCACCGGCCCCAACATGGCCGGAAAGTCCACCTTCATGCG
>CAJPFF010000114.1 GCA_905339345.1 Geobacteraceae bacterium
TCCAAGCTCAACCTCGAAGGCGACCAGCAGTTCGGCGTGAAGCTCGTCCTTCGCGCCCTTGAGGAGCCCATCCGCCAGATATCGGCGAACGCGGGCCTCGAGGGTTCCATCGTCGTCGAGAAGGTCAAGAACGGCAAGGGAGCCTTCGGCTTCAACGCTGCCAACGAGACCTATGAAGACCTGGTCAACGCCGGCGTCATCGACCCGACGAAGGTCTCCAGGATAGCCCTCCTCAACGCCTCATCCATCTCTTCGCTCATGCTCACCACCGAGTGCATGATCGCCGAGAAGCCCAAGGAAGACAAGGGCGGGATGAGCATGCCCCCCGGAATGGGCGGCATGGGCGGAATGGACATGATGTAATAATCTTCCGCGAGGGAGATTCAAAAAGGGGCGGCCAGTATGGCCGCCCCTTTTTTTTGTCCTAAACAGGGGAGCTCAAGCGCTTTTTATGCGGGGCGCGGGGCGTGCCTGTTGTTGTGCTTCTTGGAGAAGTGCTTCCCCTTGAAGTGCTTCCCGTTCACATTGTTGAGGCTGCAGGACTTCTTGCCGTACTTCCCGTCGTGCTTGCCATAGGATGAGTGCTTCTTGTAGTTCTTCCCATCGTGTTTGCCGTAAGAAGCGCGCCAGACGTTGTCGGTCCTGCCGCGGTTCTCCTTCTTGAAGTGCTTGCCGTATGAAGAGTGCTTCTTGTAGTTTTTCCCATCGTGTTTGCCGTAAGAAGAATGCTTCTTGCTGTGCTTCTTATCGTACTTGTCGTAGGACGAGTGGTTGTTATCCTTCCAGTCGTGCTGCCCGTAGGAATTGCGCCAGACGTTGTCGGTCCTGCCGTGGTTGCTGAAGTTGTTCTCCTTCTTGTCGTGCTTCTTGTAGGAGTGCTTCTTGCTGTGCTTCTTGTCATACTTGCCGTAGGACGAGTGGTTGTTGTCCTTCCAGTCGTGCTGCCCGTAGGAATTGCGCCAGATGTTGTCGGTCCTGCCGTGGTTGCTGAAGTTGTTCTCCTTGTTGTCGTGCTTCTTATAGGAAGAATGCTTCTTGCTGTGTTTCCTGACATGGTCGCCCCAGGAGCCGTTCGAGCTGTTCCCGTTGTGATTGCCGTAGGAGCCGTTCGAGCTGTTGCCGTTGTGGTTGCCGTAGGAGCCATTTGAGTTGTTGCTGGTGTGATTGCCCCACGAGCCGCTCGAGTTGTTGTCATTCCAATTCGGCTGGCCAGCAGCTGATGATTGCTGGGCGCATATAAGAGTGCCGAATGAGAATAGCAGTGCTGCCGCAACTGTAGTAAGACGTTTCATTTGTTGCCTCCAGTTGGTTTTTTTACGCATATGGAAAGCC
>CAJPFF010000115.1 GCA_905339345.1 Geobacteraceae bacterium
TCTCAGGGGAATGTCTGTGGATTAAGGATAGGCTTGGAGGAGGCTTGATCAGGGGGGATTACAAGGCAGGGATGTGGCGGAGGATGCGCGAGGTGGTTGATGACTACCCTTGGCAAAAACTCAAGGGGGATGGGGGGATTGGCTGTAAAGGTTTCCGACGGGGGTTTCCCCTGGGTGGTTTTTCGGCTGCCCTTTCAAACAGGCATTCAAGATGTCACCTGAGGCCGTCTACCGCTCGAGGGGGACGGCCTCATTCGCCATTGTGCTGGTGTCAGTGATGCGTCACTTCAGCCTTCTCTCCGCTACTCACCTGTGCCGGGAAAAAGTCAGCCGATATGCTTTGCATCCCCGCATTTGCTGATAATCTCATAACCATGGTTGAATATGATTTTCTCACCACCTGGCGCCTTGCCGCGCCCCTTAATCTGGTCTGGGAGGCAATCTACCACTCCGAGCGTTGGCCGGAGTGGTGGCCCGGGCTTCTGAGTGTGGTCGAACTGGAAAAGGGCGACGACAGCGGCATCGGCAATCTGCGCCGTTACAGCTGGAAGGGGGTGCTACCCTATAGGCTGGTTTTCGACATCCGCATCACTCAAATCGACCGGCCGCTCTTGCTGGCCGGCACTGCCAGCGGCGACCTGTCAGGCACGGGGGTCTGGCGATTCAGTGAAGATGGTGGAGTTGTCGTGGTGCATTACGAATGGCGGGTCGCAACGCAGAAGGAGTGGATGAATCTCCTTGCTCCGCTTGCCCGGCTGCTCTTTAGCTGGAATCACGACCAGGTGATGCGCTGGGGGGGAGAAGGATTGGCCAGACATCTTGAACAGCAACAGACAAGATTCGGCCAGGCTCAGAGCTGAAAGAGCTCGTCAGCCAATGCCGGGTTGAGCTCCAGGTCTTCCATCAGCACCTCTTCAAGCAGATTGCCGTTGTGGTCATAAGCCATAGCCTTGAGCGGCAGCAGGGTCATCGTGTCCAGCCAGAGCCGGTAGCTATGCACTCCGGTCAGAACGATATCCTTGTCCCCCACGACCGAAACCATCAGTGCTCCATTCCTTCCGACGGTGGTCTCCCCTTCAATTTTGGTTTTGCCATGCTCTTGCAGCCGCTGCACCTGCTGCAGGAGAGAGCCCAGGTCAGAGGCGTCTACTCGGTGGCCATGCGCGCTTTTCACAAGGCTGTTGTCCGGGCTGAGGGTCAGAACCAGCAGCTTGGCAAAACCGAATGGTCTGAGTCGGACATTTTTGCTCACGGGGTTGTAGACCAACTGCGCCCCATTATGGGGATTGATGAAATCCATCCTGACGAAACCAGGTTTTTTGTAGCTGTAGCGGATCACCTCGACGCTGTCGCCATGTCCGGAGCGCAGTGTCACCCGATAGCTGTCGAGTTGGCGGAAATTAGCCAGTGCTGAATCGACCGGATTGGCGGGAAGTGCGGCCAGCGTGAGGAAAAGGGCCATTACCGTAAGCATGGCGCGCTATTCGACTACCTCCAGGACTCCTTCCATTCCCTTCTCCCGGTGGCTTTCGAAAAAGAGGAGTTTCTTGTTGCAGTAGAAAGGATAGCTGCCGACCTTGGTCGGGGTGAAACGGATAACCTTGGCTTCATTCTCCATGGTTGCGTCAAAGACTATCCCTGCCTCCGGCGCAGCAACGACAATATTGTGCGGGACCATCCCCGGCTCTTTGCGAATCTTCAATTCCACCGGAATATTGACTTTTACGATGATCCGGTTAGGGGTGAAGAAATAGCTGCCGCCGACAATCTCCACTCTTTGCACCCCGTCCTTGGCAACACTTGCCTTGTATGGTTTGCTCGGTGTCGGCTGTTCCGCACCTTTGGCCAGACCTGTGCCACCGGTCAGCAAAAGAGCGCCAGTTAAAAGAAAGATACTGTGCCAGATTTTCATGCTCGCGACCTCCTGTCTCGGATCTCTATCAATAATAACGCTCTTCCGTGGATGTAAAAGGTACTTCAGTCAAAACTGGCGTCCCACCGCTACTTCATTTTTGATTTCAGCTTGATCTTTTTACCTGCAACCATGAAGTTGCCGCTGCCAAGATGATGAATCGTCTGAGGATTTTTCACTGCGGGGTCAATCCATGCATGGTTTTTTTAAAGCCTCCGGCTTTACCGGAGGTGAGTCACTCTCCGTTTCCACAACGATTGACATCGGCATTCGTCGATTCAGTTGTGAGCGCCGGGTTAGCCAGCCTTGAGGACGCAGTGCTCATGTCATGAACGCTACAAAGGTTGCTCTGAGGCGCGCATCAAGTGTACAGCGAACACCATGAGCCACAACGAGAGGACTCCTGTTGCGAGGTGCTCAAACAGGCCGGGAGTATTCACAGGATTCCGACTCCATGACATGAGAAGAAGGAAAATCAGTGCCAGAATGCCGGTACCGACGGAGTACCAAGTCAAACGCTGCGGCCAACCATGTCGCCGGAAGATGATGCCCCATGCGATTGCAGCCAGGATACCTGATAAGAAGCCGACAGTGGCAAACAGTCGGTGTAGTTCTTGACTCGACGAGAGCCCCCCGCATCCGGGATCGCAGGGGAACACTCCTGCGCCTATACGCCCCAGTCCCTCAAGGGCAATGAGGCCTGCGGCCAGCGTGGAGCACCATCCTTTTCGGAAGGTCGCCATCAGAACTGAGGCGAAACAGAGATACAGAAAGCCCGTGAATTCGAATGCTGCATATCGCATCATGACCTCCGTGGAACTCCCTCGTTCCCCAAGCTCGCTGATGTAATGCGTGATGTGATTGAACTCCGGTCGCATAGCTCCCGCAACGCCGATGAGTGAAAGCCAAAGGAGCGGGCCCAGGATACCGCATAGAATGCCAATTTTTCGTAGGCTCATATCACACGGAAAGGGATGATCTCTGGCTGGTTAACGT
>CAJPFF010000116.1 GCA_905339345.1 Geobacteraceae bacterium
CCGTGCCTCGTGCCAGGTGCCGTCGATGAGGATCACGTGCCGTATCCCTGTCAGGTCGCCACCGGCCTCGTCCGCGGTGCCGGGATAAATCAGCGCCACCCCGCCCGCCTCGATCTCCTCCAGAAGTCCGGCCGGCGGCCGCGCCCGGTCCCAGCGGACCTGCTCGGCCGCGCCCCCCAGCACATCGACCACCAGCCGGCCGGTGTTGGAGCGCTTCCCGAACTCCTTGAAATGGGTCAACAGGGTGAATTTCATGGCGGTCAGCCGGTTCTCCGCACCTTGAAGAAGCGGCCCTTGATCCGGTTTCTCCCCAGGCAGGCCAGGGCCTGATCGCAGCTCTGCCGCGCGATGGCCACGTAGGTATGGAAATCGAAGACATCGATCTTCCCCACCTCGCTCCCGGCTATCCCCCCCTCGCCGGTGAGGGCCCCCAGGATATCGCCGGGGCGAAGCTTGTTCTTGCGGCCGCCGTCGATGCAGAGGGTCACCATGGAAGGGAGCGGCGGTCTCCCCGGGGCCGGCGCCAGCGCGGCCAGGTCGCCCCGGGAGATGGTGCTTCCCAGTGCATCCTCGATGGCCGCGACCAGCCGGCTTTCCCGGGGCGTCACCAGGCTTACGGCCAGCCCCTGCTCCCCGGCCCGGCCGGTGCGGCCGATGCGGTGGGTATGGACCTCCGGGTTGCGGGACAGCTCGTAGTTGATCACCGCCGGGAGCTCCTTGATGTCGAGCCCCCGGGCGGCAACGTCGGTAGCCACCAGCACCGACGCGCTCCGGTTGGCAAAACGGACCAGCACCTGGTCCCGCTCCCGCTGTTCCAGATCGCCATGGATGGCCAGAGCCCCATAGCCCCGGCCGGCCAGGGCATCGGCCACCTCCTGGCACTCGATCTTCGTGTTGCAGAAGATCAAGGTCGACTCCGGGCGATAGTGGCCGAGAATCCGCGCCACCGCCTCGATCCGCTCCTCCCTGTCCACCTCGTAGAAGACCTGCTCGATGGCCCCCTCGTCGTGGGCCTCGTCCACGCTCACCTCCACCGGCTCCCGCTGGATCGCCCCGCTCATGGCGGCAATGGAGTCCGGGTAGGTGGCGGAAAAGAGGAGGGTCTGCCTCTTGGGCGGCATGGCGGCGATCAGGGCGCTGATGTCATCCTGGAACCCCATGTCGAGCATCCGGTCCGCCTCGTCCAGCACCAGGGTCCGCAGCGCGGAGAGGTCGAGGCTGCCGCGCCGCAGATGATCCAGCAGTCGGCCGGGGGTCCCCACCACCACATGGGCGCCATGCTCCAGAGAACCGAGCTGGGGGCCGATGGGGACGCCGCCGCAGACCGTCAGGATCTTCACGTTGTCGGTGAAGCGGGCCAGGCGCCGCAGCTCCTTGCCCACCTGGTCGGCCAGCTCCCGGGTCGGGCAGAGCACCAGGGCCTGCACACGGCGGGATGACGCCTCCAGGTGCGTCAGCAGGCCGATGCCAAAGGCCGCGGTCTTGCCGCTGCCGGTCTTGGCCCTGGCGATCACGTCCTTGCCCGCCAGGATGAGCGGGAGGCTGTGGACCTGGACCGGCGTCATCCCGGCATAGCCGAGGGAGGCCAGGTTCCTGAGCATGGGGGCTTTCAGATGGAGGGAAGAAAATGCTTTCGGGTTCATGGGTTTGCTCTCTCATTCTGCGCCCGCAAAAAAACCACAGGAGATTGGCCCTGTGGTTCAGACGCATACCAGATATAGCATGGTACGGCTCGCGGAGCAATTCATTACCCCCGCTCGGTGCAGCGGCGCTGTCGGCCCGGGTCTGGCGGGCTCCGATGCGACCGTTTCACCACTAAAGTTCTTCTTAAATTCTCCGATAAGAATAACAAGTTTCTTGTCGTCAACCCTTCCTGTCCCTCGTACTTGCATCGTCCCGTTGTTTTCCCCATAGTCGGCCGAAAACACGATGGGCTCCTTATGAGAAAGAAGATACTTGCCGCACTCTTTGTGTTGTTCATGCTTTTTGCTCTCGGGGCACTGATTGCGGCGCTGAATATTGCAAATACCACCCGAATTTTCAACAACCTCATCAAGCTCCATCAGATCGAGGCAATGCGGAATGATCTGGTCGAGAATGTCCTTAAGGTTCAATCGGACCTTTATACGGTCAATACGCCACTGGGTCGCGGCCTGGAAGAAATTGTCACGACCGTTGACGGACTTGAAACGTCGGCCAGGAAATGCACCTCCTGCCACCATAAGCCCGCAATAGCCCAGAAGCTTGAAAAGACACTGGTTCTCATCAATGGCTTGAAGGAGGCCCTGAGTTACTACATAACGGCATCGGCCAACAGGGAAAGAATAGACAAACTGAAAGCCGATGCCGCACTGATCGGAAACGAGCTTCTCCACCATACGGAGACAATGGCGTTCGATGCCGCAAAGAATATCGACATTTCGACAAATCATGCGTTGGTTGAAGTAAAAAAGACAAAGCTGATACTCATCGTCCTGCTTATAGTCACCGCGTGTTCCGGGTTGCTGATCGCGTGGAATCTGACGAGGGCAATCACACGCCCCACCCATCAGCTTGTGCTCGCAACGAGAAAGATCGCATCAGGCGAGCTTGGCTATACGATTGGCGAAAAATATAAGGCCGAGTTTGGAGAGCTCGCCAGAAATTTCAACCTGATGAGTGTCTCGTTACATAACGGCTACACCAAACTGCAGCAGGAAATCACCGAACGAAGGCAGACCGAAGAGGCTCTGCGCAAAAGCGAAGAGCGCTATGCCCTTGCAGCCCTTGGCGCCAACGATGGGTTATGGGATTGGGATCTGAAGGCCAATATCGTTTATTATTCGCCCCGCTGGCAATCCATGCTCGGCTTCGATGAGCCTGAGCTTGGCAACAGCCCGGAGGACTGGCTCAATCTGATCCATTCCGATGACCGCATCCAGCTGGAGGCGAAAATAACCGCCCATCTCGATGGGCACCTGACACACTTTGAAAACGAGCATCGCATGCGCCATAAGGATGGAACCTATCGCTGGATGCGAAGCAGGGGCATTGCCCTGAGGGATTCCTCAGGAACGCCCTACCGCATGGCCGGATCGCAGACAGACATCACTGAACACAAGCAAACCGAAGAATTATTGGTTCACGATGCGTTTCACGATACCCTGACCGGCCTGCCCAATCGTGCCTTGCTGATGAATCGTCTGCAACATGTGATCGATGTTGCGCAGCGGCGGAAAGATTATCTCTTTGCCGTACTTTTCATCGATCTTGACCGATTCAAGTTTATCAATGACAGCCTTGGCCATGTACTAGGCGACCAGCTCCTGATCGCCGTAGGCAAAAGGCTTCAGGGATTTGTTCGGGCCTGTGACACTGTCGCCCGCCTTGGCGGAGACGAGTTCGCGGTTCTCCTTGAAGATATCAAGGACAGCAGTGACGCGGTAGCCATAGCCCGAAGGATACAAGTGGACCTGCCATTGCCTTTCACTCTTTGCGGGCATGATGTGTTCACCACCGCAAGCGTCGGAATTGCCCTCTATACCGAAGGGGAGACACGGCCGGAACACCTGTTGCGCGACGCTGACCTGGCCATGTATCAGGCAAAGGCCAACGGCAAGGCCTGCTACGAAATTTTCGATGCGGCCATGCACGAGCGACTGGTCAGGAGCCTGACGCTGGAAACCGACCTGAGGCATGCAATCGAGCGCAATGAATTGCGGCTTCACTATCAACCCATACTATCGCTAACCAGCGGCAGAATTAACGGCGTTGAGGCCCTGGTCCGATGGCAGCACCCGCTCCACGGACTGATCTACCCCGTTGAGTTCATTCCCATAGCTGAAGAGACCGGACTGATCACAACCATAGGCCAATGGGTCCTCCGTGAGGCCTGCCGCAAGACCAGTCACTGGCATAAGCAGTTTCCCGCCGCTACCCCCCTGACAATCAATGTAAATCTTTCCAGCAAAGAGTTCACGCCTCTGCTCATCGAAAACATCAGGCAACTTCTCCGTGAAATAGATATCGACCCAGCCTCCTTGCACCTCGAAATCACGGAAAGCACGATTATGTCGAACCCTGCTTCCACGGCGGCATTGCTCCTGGAGCTGAAAGAGATTGGGGTTGGCCTCCAGATTGATGATTTTGGCACCGGGTATTCATCGTTGAGCTACCTCCATAATTTTCCGATCAGCGCCTTGAAGATCGACCAATCCTTTATCAGAATGGTGAACACTGACAAGGAAAACCTGGAGATCGTCAAAACCATAGTTGCATTGGCGCACAACCTGAGCATGGATGTGATTGCCGAGGGGGTGGAGACAGCAGAGGAATTGGAGATTTTGCGGGAACTGGGATGCGAATATATCCAGGGATACCTGATCTCCAAGCCGCTCGAATCGGGACATGTTGAAGATTTTCTTGAAGAGGAATCGTGTCGCGTAGATTCCAGAAGTCATCAGGTCTGAACAACTGTTACAGGAGGCCGCCATGAGATTCGTAATCGTCAAAATAATTTCGGTCATGACTTTGTTGGTGCTCCCCATGACAACTTTCGCACAATCACCACAGCGACAGCTTGTCATAGGACTGATCCCGGAAATGAACGTCTTCAAGCAAATGGAGAGGTTCAATCCGTTGGCCAAGTACCTTACAGACAAAACAGGCATTGACGTTAAATTCACCATCCTCAGCAGATATGGAAACATTATCGACAGATTCACGGCGGATCGACTGGACGGCGCCTTTTTTGGTTCCTTCACCGGAGCCCTTGCAATCCAAAAACTCGGCGTGGTTCCCCTGGCAAGGCCGGTGAATCTGGATGGTGAATCCACCTATCATGCGCATCTGTTTGCGAGAAAGGACAGTGGAATTAAGGGCATCGCAGAGATGAAGGGGAAGAAAATGGCCTTCGTCGACAAAGCCACAACAGCGGGATACATATACCCTGTAGCCTACCTGAAGGAACACGGCATCACGAATTACAACAAGTTTTTCAGCGAGATTTATTTTGCGGGAAGCCACGATGCTTCATTGTATGCGGTTTTGAACAAGAAGGCCGACATCGGTTCGTGCAAAAATACGATTTATGACATGATTAGAAGAACTAACCCGCGTATTGACAAGGAAATTGTCATTCTGGCCGAATCATCAAATGTTCCTTCCAATGGGCTCTGCGTGAGAAAAGGACTAGACCCGCAAATTGCCGACACACTCCGTGTTGCTCTCCTGAATCTGGACAAAACGTCCGAAGGAAAAGCAGTCCTTGCTAAACTGAACTTCATAAAATTCATCCCGACAACAGTCAATAACTATAAACCGGTTTTTGAGATGGCGCTTAAGGCAGGAATAGACCTGAAAAAATATAACTACAAGAATGAGTGACACATGAATCCGTGAGGCCTGTGTGCCGGAACAAGTTCGCGCACCATTGGCACACAGGCCTCATGTGAGGTTCTCTGCGGTTGATTTCCCCACCCCCTTCCACGGGCTCGAAGGGCTTCCTGACTCCCGGCATGTCCCCGAAATCCTTCGCATCCACTTTCACCATGACGGTGTATAATGAATTCAGGCAAGAACATGTGGTTCAGAAGGAGCCGCGTGGGCTAATCCATTTTGCCTGTGGCCGCCTTTGCCTGAATCAAACGGGAGGTGTTACCATGAGATCATTCATGTCGAAATACAGTTCCCACTGTTACGCGCTGATGCGGATCGTTGTCGGTTTCCTGTTTCTGTGGCACGGCGCCCAGAAGCTGTTCGGATTTCCGGTCGGAATGCCGGGAGATGTCCCCGCATTTATCACCTATGTCGCTGGTCCAATCGAACTGATAGGCGGCATCCTGGTGATGATCGGCCTGTTCACACACTGGGCAGCCTTCATAACCAGCGGTCAGATGGCCGTCGCCTATTGGATGGTGCACGGAACCCAGGCGTTGTTGCCGATCCAGAACAATGGCGAACTGGCAGCGCTGTATTGCTTCGTGTTCCTGTTCATCGCTTCGCAGGGGGGCGGTATCTGGAGCGTTGACTCCCTGAGGAGCGGCGGTAGAGGCAAAGGGTCATGACGATCAGTTTTGTGCTCGAAAGGATACTCACAGCCAATCTGATCTTCACGACCCTGATCTTCTACGGGGTAACGCATTATTTTGTACGGCACGGCCGCCGTGATCACGAGTGCGTCCCGGGAATTTTTTCTAGTTTTTCAAACTTTGTCATGGTTCAATGATGCCGCGTAAACGGCGGGGCACAATGCCTCCGCCCTCTTTTTGATCCAAACCGTTACGGCCCAACACATGACAGACCGGGGAGACACGCGATGATACGAATGATGATTTTAGCGGGGATGCTACTCCTGCTGCAGGGGTGTGTGCTGACAAAAGTGGTGACGGTCCCCATGCGGGTAACCGGCGCGGTGATTTCAATCATTCCGGTGGTAGGCAATACGGTCCACGACGGGATCGATACGGCGGCAGATGTGGTCGATGACGTGCCGATCTGATTGTTCAAGGGGCTCACGTTCGGCCTGGGGGATTGACAGCCGGTCCGTTGGATTTACTCTTGTATAACGCAACGCAAAGTTATTCAACGAGGAGGAATCCACATGAAACGGTATCTGGCACATGCCCTGGCGCTGTCGCTGGGGGCGCTGCTCATTTCCGGACCGGCAATGGCAGCGGAGCACCCGGGAAGCGCGGTCGAGCATCCGGGCGTAAAGGTTGAGAAGAAAGGCACGGCAATCACCGCCAAGGTCGTCAAGAAGTCCATAAAAGAGCACGTGAAGGCCGCGTCCAAGGCCACCAACGGGGTCTTCGTCGTTAAGGACGACAAGCTGAACAAGGAGTGGAAACTGAAGCTCGACAAGATCCACGACCCGGTTCGGAAGTTCGAGAAGGAAGGGAAAACCATCTACTTCGCCTGCTCCGACTTTAAGGCGGCGGACAGCAAGGACGTCCTCGACATCGATTTCTGGATGGTGGAGAAAAGCGGCACGCTGGAGGTGATCGATACAAGGATCCACAAGCTGAACGGCGAGCCGCGCTACACCTACGAAGGGACGGAACTGAAGGAAATCAGGTAACGGATCGGTGTCATCCCTTCACGAAGGGGGTGAGGAGAAACGCCCTGAGCCGCATCGTCTCCTCCCCCCTCGGCTTCACCAGCCCCACCCGCTCAAGTTCATCCACGCCCCTCGCCCGGTGATGGCTCCGGAAAATCCTGTCCCAGACACTGAATATCGCCGAAAAGTTGGCAACATAGCACTCCCGGTGGAGGGAGTGGTGGCAGCGGTGCATCCGGGGGGTGACGATGACCCGCTCCAGCGTGTCCTGGATGCCGAGGGGAATGGCGACGTTGCTGTGGTGGAACTGGGAAAAGGTGGTGAGGAGCATGTCGAAGGCGACGAGTCCCCAGAGCGACGGCCCCCAGAGAAGGATGACGAGACACTTGACGCCACCCGAAATAATCAACTCGCCGATGTGGAACCGGGAAGCGGTGGTGACGTCGATCTCCATGTCGCTGTGGTGGGCCTTGTGGAAGCGCCACAGAAGACCGATCCGGTGGTTTGCCAGGTGCATCCCATAGTCCCACAGGTCGAAGACGATCACCGTCGCGACGATCTCGCGCCACCCGGAGAGGCCGAGAACTCTGCTCAGCCCGATGTTATGGCCCTGCGCGTAGGTGAGGGCCGTAAAGGTGGGCCACGATATGAGGAGGTAGAGGATAAGGCTGTTGGCAATGCTGATGCCAACGTGGAACCGGACGCGGAACGGTTTTCTCTGCTCCGGCGCGGCGAAGGGTGCAACCCGCTCGCAGAAAAGGAGACCCGTCAGGACCGCGACGTAACTGGCAATTCTCAACAGGAATGGAGACGTCACGATCCCCCCGTCGCATTTTCGTGGAGCCCCCAGAAGGCGGGCAAGAAACTCCGGTCTGCCCCACTCACGGAATCAGCACGATCTTGCCGAAGGTGCTCGACTCCACGACGGCGTGGTGGGCCTCTGCCGCATCGGCAAGGGGCAGCTCCCTGCCCACCACCGGCCGGAGGGTGCCGTTGGCAAGCCCTTCGCCAAAGGCTGCATGCATGCTGGCCAGCTCCCTGTCGCTGGCGTTGAAGAGGATCATGCCGAGGATGGCGGCTTCCTTTCCCATGGCGGTACGCGGATCGATCTCCACCCGGCCGCGGCTGCCGATCACCACCACCCGTCCCCCCTTTGCCAGCACCTCAAGGTCACGGTCAAGGTTCACGTTGGCGAGCATTTCCAGGATGACATCGACACCCTTGCCGCAGGTGAGCTCCTGCACTCTGCCCAGATACCCCTCGGTGCGATGATTCAGGACATGGTGGGCACCCTGGGCCAGCACCAACGCTTCCCCCTTCTCCGTGCCGGCGGTGCCGATCACCCGCAGTCCGGCTCCCCGGGCAAGCTGCACCGCCGCGATACCCACCCCGCCACTGGCGCCATGGACCAGCACCGATTCCCCCGCCACCCCGTGGGCACGCTGGAACAGCGCCCGAAATGCGGCGCCATAGGGGACACCGATGGCCGCACCCTGGCCGAAGCTGATTCCTTCAGGGAGCGGATGAGTCTGGAACTCCTTGCAGAGCACCTCTTCCGCATACGTGCCGCTGAGGGACCAGGCGACATAGACACGCTCGCCCACATGCCGGTGCCTGACTTCCGAGCCGACGGCACTGATGACGCCGGCCCCGTCGAAACCGGGCGTGTAGGGAAGGTTCAGATCGGGACGGTACTGACCGGAACGGATATAGGTATCAACCGGGTTCACGCCGACGGCGTGCACCCTGACCACGACTTCCGCCGGCCCCGGGGTCAGGGGGGCAACCTCTTCAAGCCCCATAACTTCCGGTTCGCCAAATTCATGGACTCGAATCGCTTTCATGATGATCACCCACTCCTTTAGGGACTTGGAATAAACTGATATACCAAGTTTTACGCTCAGATTTGGGTCAGATTTGTCGCTCCCGATTGAGCAAAACCGCAGGCGTAGCAGGGCTACGTCGAGGATTTTGCGATTGAGGGGGCGGCAAAGATGGCCTGAAGATGAGATGTAAAACGGTATATTTGTTTGTTCCGAGTCCCTTAACTCTCTTGACTCCTTTGCTACTGATTATATCACCTCCAAAGTATCCGGCGCAGATGCGTTTGCAGCGCGGCTGCCTGGGTACTCCCGCGCAGAAACAGGAAAGGCAGCCCATTGGCTGCCTTTTGCATTGAGCAGGATATCCCTAGAATTTTTCGGAACAGGGAATTTTCAGGATTTTTATACTCGAAATAAAGGCCAAGTTGCTGGCATATAATGCAAAACTCCTTCTTCCCGAGTCATTGATTCAGTCCCTTGGGTTGACATATCAGGAGGCAAAGAGTAAAAAGACGGGGAACAGAAGCAAGACCAGGTTTCAGAATAGACGATAATACTAAACCATCCGCGAGGATGGGGCGGAAAGCCCACAGGGTCTCACCGAGACAGCCGGGTTGCCGAAATATTTCTTTCGGCAACCCGGCTTTTTCCGTTTCTGAAACCACGCGCAGGAGGAACAAATCATGAACAGGAAAATCCAGAACATGGCTGTATTCATCGAATTTCTCGTCGGATCCGGCCTGGCCATTTTTTTCCACTGGGTGCTTCAGCACGAAGAAATCGCCTACATCACTTTCGCAATCGGCATCCTCCTCTCCCTCGCCACGTGGCTGCTTCGGGAAGATGTTGAAAAGGCTCGAGATACACTCATCGAGCAGTATCAGCAAGCCCATGAGATCCCTGCAGCCCTGTCCCGTATCTGTGATGCCGAATGCCACGCCAGGGCCACCGAGCTGATGTCCTCCACGCGCCGCACGCTGCACATGCTCGAAAAGGGGTATATCCCCATGGACGACACCGAATTTTACCTGGAGGGGGCGAAACTCTCCGAAGCGGCGAGCCGATCCATCAAGGCCGTAGACCCGATGACTCCCGGCTGGGGAACACGCGGCACCCTCCTCAATTTCTACCAGGCCAATCTCCGCGCCATCGACCGGGGAGTAGCCATCACCCGGGTCTTTGTCATTAACCGCGACGACCTCGTCGACCCCGAAGTGCGGAAAGTACTCCTGGCCCAGCACGGTGACGGCATCAATGTTCGGGTCGCCTTCCGCGATGAGCTTCCCGCGGCAAGCGACATCAACGGCCGGGATACCACCGGTTCATTCAATTTCGCCATCTACGACGACCAGGTGGTGACCGACGTCTTCACCCAGCCCGGAAAATACTACGGCCGTAAGACCTCGCAACATGCCGAAGTAGAGCGTTACCAGCGCCTCTATGAACTGATCGGGCACAGCGCCCACCCCCTGGCGGTCGACGAGGAGAGCCTCGTTATCGCCTCGGAGGCCTACGCCATCGCCTCATAAAAGCGTTAATCTCTTTTTTTCTGTGGGGTATACTGGGCGCTGCCACCAATTGGCAGAGCGGGGAGACAACTGATGATACGACTACTGATTCTTATGGGAATGCCCCCCTTCCCCCTTGCTTAGAGGCACAGGAGCGCCGGCAGATCGTGGACGCTGTCCAGAAGCCAGCGGGCGGCGCCAAAATCGCCCCCCCGATTCATGTGACCGGGGATCGCGGCGACGGCAAGACCGGCTCGAACTGCGGAGATAACCCCCCGTTCCGAATCCTCTATTGCCAGACAACGGCCAGGATCGAGCCCGGCCCGGGCGCAGGCGGTCCGGTATGGCTCCGGATCGGGCTTCGACGAGCCGTAATCCTCCCGGGTAAGAATGAAATCGAAGTAGCTGAGCAGCCCGCTCGCCCGATGCGTCTGGAGAAAATTCTCGCGACGACAGCTGGTAACGATCGCCATGGGAAGTCGGCCATGGAGCCGCTCCAGGGTTTCCCGGACACCCGGCATCACCCGCGCCTCCGCCCCCAGAAGCCGGAAATAGATCTCATCCCTGACCCGGCGCAACTCCCCTGCTTCACGGGAGCTCTGTCCCGGGCCGGCGACCAGGTCGAGCACGCTCTCCCCCTGGCGCAGGGATATCCGGCAGAAGTCGTCGAGGGACAGCTCCACCCCCACCCCCGCCAGGGCTTCGGCATTGGCCTGATAGTAGAGGTGCTCGGTCTCCATCAGCACCCCGTCGTTGTCCCAAAAAATCCCGTCGAACATGTTTGATCTTACCTCGCGTTACGCCTCTGCCCTGTCCTGCCCACGACAACCATTGTGGTTCAGTTAGCCGTCAAATTTCAAGAGCGGACAGCGAAGGCGGCCGTTTGGCCGCCTTTCGAAATGAGTGGGTGCCCCCGGATTTCGGGCGACCGCGATGGCCGGTTACCGGCGAGGCGCTTCCAGGAGCGGCTTCAGAAATTTTTCAAAGGTGGCCCGTTGTTTGGCGGTCAGCAGATCGAGGTTCCCTTCGTTGTCGAGCAAGAAGGTGCCGACGCCGATGACCGTCTTTGCCAGATAGCCGGTGCCGGCCACGCTCTTTTCAATTTCGTCAGTCCGCTTGGTGAGCAGATTGCGCAGCCAGCGCAGGTTGACTTCCATAGTTTGATCTCCTGCATTCTTCAAATTGAATATGGTGCCCCCGGAATTATGTCCGGGGTCATTGTGGCCCAGCTCGCATCGAAATTACAAGCTCAGATCCGGAGAACGCGACGCACTGGTCGCCGCGTGTCGCATCGTGACGGATCTCTGTGCCTATCTCCCGTAGCCGCCCTGGTAGGGACCGAGGATCTTTTGCAGGTGGGGTCTGAGGGAGGCCAGAAGCGCCAGCATGGCGTCGGGACGGGTTGCAAGCCGGCAAGGACATCGACCATGTGACCGGAATGGCTGACCCCTTCGATTTAAATGCGAGGGGCATACAACGAGAACATAGTGGGGTCATGTTTGAAAGATCCGATGAGGACGAGAAAAAAACCTTGACCAAACTAGACCGATCTGTCTAGCATGTATCCATGACCAGACGCGACACACGAGCAGAGTTGATAACGACAGGTATGCAGTTGTTTGCCACCTGCGGGTACAACGCCACCGGCATCGACACCGTGCTGAAGCAGGCAGGGGTGCCGAAAGGCTGCTTCTACCACCACTTCGGCAGCAAGGAAGAATTCGGCCTGGCAGTCATCGAGGCCTTCGCCGGCCGTTTTCTGGCCCGGCTGGACGTTTTCCTGGCGGATGAATCGGCAACTCCGCTGGAGCGGCTGAGGATTTTTCTCGAACGGGGTCTGACCCAGCTGGCGGATCACCAGTGCACGGTCGGCTGCCTGATTGGCGATCTGGGGCAGGAGTTGGCCGCCCGGAATGACCGGCTGCGCGGCCGCCTCGACGAAATCATCCACTCCTGGCGGGAGCGTTTTGCCGTCTGCATCAGTGAAGCCCAGCAGGCGGGAGAGCTCCCCCGATCCTATGACCCCCACGTCATTGCCGGATTTATCTTTTCCGGCTGGGAGGGGGCCATCCTCAGCGCCAAAGTAATGAGATCGCCCCAACCGGTGCGGGACTTCATCGACACCCTCTTCAGTACCGTCCTCACGAAACCATAATCTCCCAACGATACCGTCACCATGTCCGGCTCGCCGGATGAACCAGCAACCAAGAAGGAGCACCAGGTTATCTTATGACAAAGGAGAACGTATGAACGTCGTGGCATTCAACGGCAGCCCCAACAAGGAAGGGAACACCTGGCATGCGCTGAAGATGGTGACTGCGGAGCTGGAACGGGAGGGGATCGAGACCGAGATCGTCCAGGTGGGGAACAAGGCGGTCAGGGGGTGCATTGCCTGTTACCAGTGCGCCAAGAACAAGAATGAGCAATGCGTGCTCCCCGGCGACGAGGTCAATGAGTGGATCCAGCAGATGAAGCAGGCGGACGGGATCATCCTCGGCTCCCCGGTGCACTACTCCGCCATCGGCGGGACCATGAAATCGTTCCTGGATCGCGCCTTCTTCGTCACCAGCGTCAATGACGGCATGCTTCGTCACAAGGTGGGCACCGCGGTGGTGGCGGTGCGGCGCTCCGGCGGTCTGCCGACCTTCGACCAGCTGAACAACTTCCTGAACTATGCCGAGATGCTGCTGCCGACCTCCAACTACTGGAACGTAATTCATGGACGAACACCAGGAGAAGTGGTCCAGGACCTGGAAGGGGTGCAGATCATGCGGGTCCTGGGGAAAAACATGGCCTGGCTGATGAAGCTGGTGGCGCATGGCAAGGGGGCCATCCCCCCGCCGGAGCGGGAAGACAAAACGTTATTCAGCTTTATTCACTGAAACCGGGAAGGCGCCACGAAACAATAAAGGCGGCCGATTGGCGCCTTTTGATTTCCTAACCGTACAGTTCCGTTCCTTCTCTAATGATTGATAAGTACTCCTCATGGAGAAACACCCGATCCCGCTTTTTGCCGCTCACTTCCCTAAGAATTCCGAGTTCAGCCAGATTATTAACCGCCTTGCCTGCTGCCGGCAAGCTGATACCGAGCTCACGTGCCACAATAGCGATACTGACATAGGGACGGCGATAGAGCAGATCGAGCAGCGCCATGGCCGTGGGCGCCGCCTTTCCCAATCCTGACAGTTTCTGCCGGTCAGAGGCCTGCAAATCCATTATTGCCTTGGCGGCATCAGTTGCCTGCTTCGAGATTTCATAGACGCCTTGCAGATAATACTTGATCCACCCTTCCCAGTCGCCATCCTTCCTGACGGCGTTGAGCCGTTCGTAATACTCCTGGCGATGCTTCTTGAAAAAAAGGCTCAGGTACAACAGCGGCTTTTCCAGAACCTGGTCATGGCAAAGTATAAATGCGATCAACAGCCGCCCCATTCGGCCATTTCCGTCCAGAAAGGGGTGGATGGTTTCGAACTGGGCGTGGGCCAAGCCGGCCTTGAGCAGCGGAGGAATCGACTCATTGTGGAGGAATTTTTCCAGTTCACCCAGACACGGCAGCACTTCATGGGGGGGTGGCGGTACGAAGGCGGCATTGCTCGGCATGGTGCCACCGATCCAGTTCTGGGTCGTGCGGAACTCACCAGGGCTCTTGTGCCCGCCACGGGTCCCGGTCATCAGGCGGGCATGAATCTCCTTGATCAGCCGCAGGCTCAAGGGGAGCTCTCGCAACCGCTGCAGCCCGTAATTCATGGCGTCGACATAGTTGGACACCTCGTTGATGTCTTCCGGTGAGCTCTTACCCTCAATCTCGCCCTCATACTCCAGTAGATCATCCAATGTCGCCTGGGTCCCCTCAATTTGAGAACTGAGAACCGCCTCCTTGCGTACGTACATGTAGAGAAAGAGATCTGGGTTGGGGAGGGTGTAGGTGCTGCCGTCCAAACGCCCCAGCGCCCGATTGGCCCGCTCCATTAAACGGCCCATCTCGTCGTCGATCTGCAGTGGCGGTACAGGCGGCAGCGGATTTGGAACAAAGGTGCAGTAGCCGTCCGGTCCTTTCTGCTGCACGACCAGCCTGCCGCCACGCGGGGATAC
>CAJPFF010000117.1 GCA_905339345.1 Geobacteraceae bacterium
TCCTCGAAGTGCTTCTTCGGATTCGGCATGACCGGGAAGATCTTGACGAGGACGAGATAGCCGAGGATTTCGAAGGCTATGATCCCGACGGTGATCATGAACTCGGCCACTGACGGGAAGTAGCTCCACCCATCGCCCGGGTTGAAGGCGATGAGGTAGACGTTGAAGCGGTAGAGACCGCCGCCGAGCATCAGGAGCGCCCCGGAGATGAAGAGCTCGCGGGGGGAGAAACGGTTCTTTTTCGTGAGCATCATGAAGGCGCCGGTGCCGATGAGGGCCACCTCCAGCAGGAAGAAGAAGGCGTTTGTGTCGAAGGCGAAGATGCTCGGGATCTGGTTCCGCCAGATGAGGTCGCCGAAGCGTACCGCCATCCAGAGCCCGGCGATCCACGGTACGACCCGGGCGATGCCCGACAGCTCATGCACCTCGAAGGCCCTCTTGAAGCCGTAGGAGGAGAGGATCGACTCGAACATCACCGTGGCATAACCGATGAAGATGCAGTTGATGAGGAAGAGGAGCGGCAGGAAGCCGGTCTGCCAGAGGGGGTGGAGCTTCTCGCCGGCGATGATCATCATGGAGCCCAGGGACGACTGGTGCATGGACGGGAGCGTGATGCCGAGGACGATGAAGAAGATCAGCACCTTGTCGAGCCGCACCTGCACGTGCCCCGCCACCTTGCCCACCGCCAGGAGGCCCGAGTGGAGGGCGTCGCCGTTGGAGATGAGGCGCGGATGGAGCCAGTGGGCCGATTCGCGCACCCACCGCCACTTGCTGTGCTCCAGGGTGTAGAGAATGGCCGGCAGGAACTCGATGATGAGGACCGTGGAGTACGACATGACGCAGAGGGCCACTTCGAACATGATCGAGTTGGGCTGCCACCGCGACGGCATGAAGAAGCTGTAGGCGTTCCAGTAGCGCCCCAGGTCCACCACGACGGAGAAACCGGCGAGGCAGTAGCCGAAGACGCTGGTGAGAATGGCCGAGCGGATCAGGGGGTGGTACTTCCACCGGTTCATGATGTAGATCATGAGCGCCAGGGCGTAGCCGCCGCAGGCAAAGGCGGTGCCGGTGGCCACGTCGTAGGCGATCCAGATCCCCCAGGGGAACCCGTCGGATAGGGCCGTCACGGCACCGACGCCGGCGAAGAACCGGTAGGCGATGAGCCCGAAGCCGATCACGACCAGGGCAAGGAGGATGAAGAATGGCTTGGTGAAGATCTTGCCGGGCTGAACCTGGTATTCGTCGTGGTGTCCCATTTTAGTCGTCCTCCCCGTGCCCGAGTTTGTCCTGCCCCTTCTTGTTCTTCAGGGCAATGACCGCCAGGGTCCCGTAGAGGGCCACCGGGGCCATGAACCCCTTGTAGATGGTGTGCTGGATATGCTCCGAGAGCGCGGCCGGCGACTCCTCCTGCAGCTCGGGGAGCCCCAGCTTCTTGAAGGGGAAGGCGGCCAGGTAGAGGTGATTGGCGCCCCCTACCTCCTTCTCGCCATAGACCTTGCCGATGTAGCGGTCATGGTTCTCCGTGATCCGCCGGTGCGCTTCTGCCAGCAGAGCCTTACGGTTGCCGAAGGCGATGGCCCCCACGGGGCAGGTCTCGCCGCAGGCGGGCTGTCCCTTTGCCTTCAGGTTCGTCTCCTTGCAGAAATCGCACTTGACGATCTGGGGGATGGCCTTGGTCCACTGGAAGCGGGGGATGTTGTAGGGACAGGCCACCTGGCAGTAGCGGCATCCGATGCAGGCGTTCTTGTCGTAGGCAACCACGCCGGTGACCGGGTCCTTCGTCATGGCCTTCACCGGGCAGGCGGATACGCACCCCGGCTTCGTGCAGTGCATGCAGGAGTGCTTCACGTAGGAGAACCGGGTGTCCGACTCCTTATAGAGCTTGATGACCGTGCGGGTGTCGCCGGAGAGGTCCTTGGGGGCGTCCCAGAGTTTGTCGGTGTCGGTGGCGAGGTGCTCGTAGCCCAGGTTGTTCTGGTCGAAATTCACCCGCTTGCAGGCCGCCATGCACGCCTTGCAGCCGACGCACTTGGTGGCGTCGTAGAGCATGGCGATGGCGGTGTTGCTCTCCCCCGCCGGGGCCGTGGACGCGCAGAGGGGGGCCGCACTCGCCAGGCAGGCGGCGCCGGTGAGCCCCATGAGCTTCAGGAAGTCGCGCCTATTCGTGCTTTTCATGGCTTTCCTCCCCGCTGGGCAGTTTCTTTGCCAGCATGGTGCCGGCCCCCAGGGCCAGGCCGCCGGCGATGCCGACCACCCCGGTGGCCAGCGGGCTCACGCCGGGCCCCTTCTGCCCCAGTTCGGCCGGAGCGTAGGTGTCGGGAGGCGTCGGCAGATGAATCTGCAGCTTCTCGGCAATGGGCTTCTTGAAGAGGATATCGGGCTCGGTGCAGCCGATGCAGGGGTGACCCACCGAGACGGGCCACACCCCGGCGTCGTTGAAGCGCTGCACGGAACAGTTGGCGAAGGTCGCAGGCCCCTTGCACCCCAGCTTGTAGAGGCAGTACCCCTCGGCGTGGGTCTTGTCGCCATAGGCAACGGCAAAGCGACCCGCGTCGAAGTGGGGACGCCGTTCGCAGTGCTCGTGGATCTTGCGGCCGTAGGCGAACTTGGGACGACCCAGGGAATCGAGCTCCGGGAGCTTGTTGAAGGTCAGGTAGTAGAGGACCGTGGAGAGGAAGTTGTAGGGGTTCGGCGGGCAGCCGGGGATGTTGATGATCGGCTTGTTCTTGATGATGTCCCGGACCCCCACGGCGCCGGTGGGGTTAGGGGGGGAAGACTGGATCCCCCCGTAGGCGGCGCAGGTGCCGATGGCAATGATGGCGGCGGCCCCCTCGGCGGCCTTGGTAAGGGAATCGACAGCGGTCATCCCCCCCACCTTGCAGTAGATCCCCTTGTCCTTCGTGGGGATCGCCCCTTCCACCACGAGGATGTACTTGCCGTGGTTGGCGTGCATGGAGTCGTGGAGCGACTTCTCGGCCTGGTACCCAGAACCGGCCATGAGGGTCTCGTGGTAATCGAGGGAGAGGGTGTCGAGTATCACGCTTGCGATGTCCGGATGATTAGAGCGGAGCAACGATTCGGAACAGCCGGTGCACTCCTGGAAGTGGAGCCAGATGACCGGTGGCCGGCCGGCCCGCTGGGCAGCCTCGGCAACCTTCGTGTGCATGCTGTACGGCAGCCCCATGACGGCCGTGGCCGCGACGCAGGTCTTGATGAAATCCCTCCGTGATACACCGTCACGAAGCACCGCTTTTTTTCCCATACCCCCCCCTGTCATGTCGATAATTCGTATTGTGTCCCGATTCGGAGCTGTCCGGAAAGCCGGACTGGTCGTGTTTTGATTGATAATATCTAATTTTAAAGGCATCTCATGCTCGTATACATCAACATATATGCCAGATACTGAGACGACTCCAATCTTTCAAGCTAATCGAATAACAACCTGGAAAAACTAAAATTATCTACACCAAAGCACGGTACAGCTTCGATCAGCAGCTGATTTTGGCAATCAATCAATGCATCATTTTGTCCCGCGATGTATCATTTTGTCTCGACAACGTTGCATTTTATAAGCGACAAATGGCAACCATTAAAATTACAGGATAGTAACAAAGGGAGGCA
>CAJPFF010000118.1 GCA_905339345.1 Geobacteraceae bacterium
AAGAGGTCGGTGAGGCCGTTGATGACCGGCACGGAAGAAAACCGGGCGAACTCCTCCACGATCTCCTGGCCGTAGGTGCGGATCATGACGCCGTCGCAGTAGCGGGCCATGACGCGGGCCGTGTCCTTGATCGGTTCGCCCCGCCCCATCTGGGACGTTCCCGAGGAAATGAAGAGAGGGTGAGCGCCAAGCTGAAAGACCCCCACCTCGAAGGAAACGCGGGTCCGGGTGGACGACTTCTCGAAGATGAGGGCAACGCTTTTCCCCTCCAGAAGCCGATGGGGTATCCCCTGCTTCTGGTTGTCCTTCAGCTCCCGCGTGAGGATGAAGAGTCCGTCGAGCTCCTCTTTGGTGTACTGATTGAGGGCCAGAAAGTGCCGGGTCATTGCGTCATCTCCTCCAGAATGCCGTCGAGGACGGCGATCATTTCATTCACTTCCTGCTTGCTCACCACCAGGGGGGGCACGAACCGGAGCACCCGGTCCTGGGCCACGTTGAGGAGCACGCCCCGCTCAAGCCCCTTGACCACGATGTCCCCGGCCGGAACGGAGAGCTCCATGCCGATCATGAGGCCGATGCCCCGCACGTCGGTGATGAAGGAATACTTCTCCTTGAGCCGCTCCAGCTCGCCCGTGAGGTACTCACCCATCTCCTCGGCCCGGTTCAGGAGCCCCTCCTCCAGCACCGCCCTGATGGCGGCCACGCCGGCGGCGGTGACCAGCGGGTTCCCCCCGAAGGTAGAGCCGTGGGTGCCGGGGGAAAAGGAGGCGGCGATCTCATCCTTCGCCAGCATGGCGCCGATGGGGGCGCCGCCGGCCAAGGCCTTGGCCAGGGTCATGATGTCGGGGACCACATCGAAGTGCTCGTGGGCAAAGAGCTTGCCGGTCCGGCCGATCCCCACCTGCACCTCGTCGAAGATGAGGAGGAGGCCGTGGCGATCACAGATCTCCCGCACCTTGCGGAAGTAGTCGGCGGAGGGGACCACCACGCCCCCCTCCCCCTGGATCGGCTCCAGCATCACCGCGCAGGTCTGAGGGGTGACAGCAGCTTCCAGGGCGTCGGCATCATTGAACGGGACGTAGGTGAAGCCGTGGAGGAGCGGGTCGAAGAACTTCTGCACCTTCTCCTGGCCGGTGGCGGAGATGGTGGCCATGGTCCGGCCGTGGAAGGATGCGATTGCCGTGATGATCCCGTAGCGCTCGGCGTCGCCGGTCTTCTCCCGGGCGTACTTGCGGGCCAGTTTGATGGCCGCCTCGTTGGCCTCGGCGCCGCTGTTGCAGAAAAAGGCCTTGTCGGCGAAGGAGTGGGCGCAGAGGAGCTCGGCCAGCTCGATCTGGTTCGGGATGTGGTAATAGTTGGAGCAGTGGATCATCTCGGCGGCCTGCTTCTGGAGGGCCGCCACCACCTTGGGATGGCAGTGCCCCAGGTTGTTCACCGCCACGCCGGCGAGAAAATCCAGGTAGCGCTTGCCGTCGGCATCCCAGAGGACGCACCCTTCGCCCCGCACCGGCACCAGGGGATACCGGCCGTAGGTCTTCATGATGTATTTGTCAGCCTTGGCTATCCATTGAGCGGAAGTATTCATGGGGTTGATCCTCGTGCACAGGGTTGATGGTGCGCCTGTCCGTTTCAGGCCTCTTACCGGGGCTGGATGCCGACAGAGTCATTCATCGGTGGATCTCGGTGCCAACACCAACATCGGTGAAAATTTCCAGAAGAACCGCATGGAGGACCCGGCCATCGATGATTGAGGCCTTCTTGACCCCCTCCTCGATGGCGTCAACACAGCAGGTGACTTTGGGAATCATGCCGCCGGTGATGACACCGTCGTCAATGAGCCGCGGGACTTCATCAAGGACAATGCTGGGGAGAAGCACTCCCGCCTTGTCCTTGACCCCCTCCACATCGGTGAGGAGAATCAGCTTCTCTGCCCTGAGTGCTCCGGCCACCCGACCCGCCACCAGGTCGGCGTTGATGTTGTAGCTTTCACCGTTCTCCCCCACCCCTATCGGGGCGATGACCGGGATGAACTTGCCGTGCTCCAGGGTCTGGATCAGTTCCTGGTTCACCTTGACCACGTCCCCCACGAAGCCGATGTCCACCTTCTCCAGGGAGCCGTCCTCCTGCTTCATCTCCTGGAGGAGCTTCTTGCAGAAGAGGAGGTTGCCGTCCTTGCCGGAGAGCCCCACGGCCCGACCGCCGTGCTGGTTCAGGTACCCCACCACTTCCTTGTTAACCTGGCCGGTCAGGACCATCTCCACCACCTGCATGGTGGCGGCGTCGGTGACCCGCATCCCCCGCACGAATTCGGAGACGATGCCGTAGCGCTTGAGGGTCTCGTTGATCTGGGGGCCGCCGCCATGGACCACGACGGTGTTGATGCCGAGGGATTTAAGGAGGATAACGTCGAGGGCGAAGGATTTCTTCAGGGCCTCGTCGGCCATGGCGTGGCCACCGTACTTGATGACGATGGTCTTGCCCGAGAAGCGCCGGATATAGGGGAGCGCCTCCATCAGGGTGTTGGCTTTTTCGATGAGATGCTGCACGCGGATGAACCTCCCGTTCGTCGGAAAGTGGGGCTGAAAGGGGCTCAAGAAAGGTGCAACTATAGCAGATAGCGGGAAATAATCAACACGAAAGGCGGGTTTAGCCTCTCCTGAAGAGGAGGTGGGAACAGCCGATGACGGGCACCGTTCAGGATGAAACGGATGGATTTCGGGGGAGGGCGATGGTGACGCGGGTCCCCTTTCCCGGCTCGCTCTCCACGGTGATGGTGCCGCCGTGGAGCTTGACGAACTCGCGGGCATAGAAGAGGCCAAGGCCGAAACCGCGGATCTGGCCGGTCCCCGCCGGGTCCACTTGGTAGAACTTCTCGAAGATCTTGGGGAGTTCCTCCTTGGAGATGCCGACGCCGGTATCCTCCACGGTCAGGCGGCAGTCGCCGTACTCCTCCTTCAGGGAAAGGGTGACGGTTCCCGTCTCGTCGGAGAACTTGAAGGCGTTGTCGATCACCTGACCGATGGCAAAGGCGATCTTTTCCCGGTCAACGGGAAGGGGGGGGAGAGGGGTCAGGTCGAAGGTCGTTCTGACACCCGGCTTGGCGGCCGCCTCTTTGGAAGCGGCGACCAGGGGGCGGATGATCTCATGGAGGCTGCACGGCTCCGGCAGCACACCTTCGCCCGCAGCCATAAAGCGGCTGAAAACGAGGAGTTCGGCCACCAGCGATTCCAGGTAGCGGGATTCACCGCAGATGAGCGCCAGGTTCCGACGCGATTCCGGGTCGTCCGGATCATAGACCCCGCTCGCCAGGTTCTGGAGAAAGAGGGAGATGGCGGTGAGGGGGGTGCGGAACTTGTGGGAGATGAGGGAGAGGAAGTTGCTCTTGAGCCGGTCCATGCTCCTGAGGTTGGCGAGCTCCTCCTTGAGGGCCTTCTTGTCCAGGGCCTTATCCACCGCCGTCTTGAGCTGGAGGAGGTTCAGGGGCTTGGTGATGAAGTCATCGGCGTCTGCCCTGAGGGCGTTGAGAATGATGTCCTTCTCGGCGTAACCGGTCATGACGATGACCACGAGGGTCGGTTCAATCTCTTTCAGGCGGCGCAGGAGTTCTATGCCGTTCAGCTTTGGCATCATGACATCGGTGAGGATGACGTCGATCCCCCCCTTTTCGAAGAGGCGCAGGGCCTCCTCTCCGTCTCCCGCCTGGATCACCCGGTAACCCTTGAGGGCCCGGGCGCAGAGGTCGCGGATCACCGCCTCGTCGTCCACCACGAGGATCGATTTCAAGTCCCGCTCTGCCTGGAATTTCGTCACAACGTCCATGGGACTCTGACCTCTCCCTCTCCTGCGAACCTGCTCAGCCGATGAGCCCGTACACCATGCCGAGGGCCTCGGCCAGTTTTTCGGGCTGATTCCCCCCAGCCTGGGCCAGCTCCGGCTTGCCGCCGCCGCTCCCGCCGATGACCGGCGCCACCTGCCGGACAATGTCGCCCGCCTTGATGCGCCCCGCCAGATCCTTCGTGACCGCCACCAGGAGGTTGGCCTTCCCGTCCTTCTCGCACCCGAGGGCCACTACCCCGGAACCGAGACGATCCTTGAGGGTGTCGGCCAGCTCCCGGAGCTTCTTCGGATCGTCCACCTCCACGGTGACCGCAAGGACCTTGACGCCGTTCACCTCCCGGGCATCCGCCAGGAGATCCCCGGACCGGGCCGCGTTGAGCTGCCCTTGGAGCGCCTCGATCTCCCGCTGCATCTCCCGCTGCCGGGCAAGGAGTTTCTGGAGCCGGTCCACGTTGTCTCCCCCCTCTGCCTTCATGAGGGAGGCCATCTGCCGCTTCTCCTCCTCCATCTCCTGGGTGTAGCGAAGCGCACCCATGCCGGTCAGGGCCTCGATGCGGCGCACGCCGGCGGCGATCCCGGCCTCGGAGAGGATCTTGAAGGAGCCGATGTCGCCGGCGGCCCGGACGTGGGTGCCGCCGCAGAGCTCGGAGCTCACCTCCCCCACCTTGACCACCCGCACCCTGTCGCCGTACTTCTCGCCAAACAGCGCCGTGGCGCCGCTCTCCATGGCCTCCTCGACGGCCATTTCCCGGGCGTGGACCGGATCGTTCTCCATGATGAACGTATTGACGATCTCCTCCGCCCGCCGGATCTCCTCCGGGGTCATGGCGGCGAAGTGGGTGAAGTCGAAGCGGAGCCGGTCCGGGGCCACCAGGGAGCCGGCCTGCTTTACGTGCTCGCCGAGCACCTGGCGGAGCGCCGTCTGGAGGAGATGGGTGGCGGTGTGGTTTCGGGCCGTGGCGTCCCGGTCCACGGACGCCACCTTCAGGTCGCACGCCTCGCCTGCCTTCAGGGTACCCTCGACGACGGTTCCCCGATGAACGATGAGGTCGGCGAAGGGGCGGATCGTGCCGGTCACCCGCACGTGGGCGGAGCCGGTGGAGATGGTGCCGGTGTCTCCGGCCTGGCCGCCGGACTCGCCGTAGAAGGGGGTCCTGTCGGTGATGATCTCCACCGTATCACCTGCCTTCGCCTCGGCCACCTCGACTCCCTCCCGGAGGAGGCAGCTGATCGTCCCGTAGCTGCACTTCTCGTCGTAGCCCACAAAGGCGCTCCTGATCCCCCGGCTGTGGAGGGTCTTGTGGATGGCGGCGATCCCCTCCTCGCCGGAACCCTTCCAGTGCTCCCGGGCCTGCTCCCGCTGGCGCTCCATGCAGACTTCGAAGCCGGGCTCGTCGATGGTGAACCCTTCGGCTTGAACGATATCGGCCGTGAGGTCCGTGGGAAAGCCGAAGGTGTCGTAGAGGCGGAAGAGGGTCTCGCCGGGGATCACCGTCTTTCCCTCACGCTTCAGCTCGGTCATGGCGTCGTTCAGGATGGCGAGGCCCCGGTCAAGGGTCTCGGCAAAGCGCTCCTCCTCGGCCCGAATCACCTTCTTGATGTACTCTTCACGCTCCAGGAGCTCCGGGTAGGAGCCCCCCATCATCTCGTTCACCGCGTCCACGGTCCGGTAGAGGACCGGATCGGCAAAGCCGAGCATCTTGGCGTGGCGGGCGGCCCGGCGCATGATCCGGCGCAGCACGTAGCCCCGTCCCTCGTTGGAGGGGAGGACCCCGTC
>CAJPFF010000119.1 GCA_905339345.1 Geobacteraceae bacterium
CGCCACACATCTGCTCAACCACGGTGCGGACTTGCGCGTGGTGCAGATGTTATTGGGCCATGCGGATATTTCCACCACGCAGATATACACCCACGTTGCCCGGGAGCGCTTGAAACAACTGCATGCACAGCACCACCCACGCGGCTAGAATCTCTGCCTGCCTATTTGGGTCAAATCAGCCATTGAGAATTGCCGGAAATCAGCTGCTGGAAATCTGAAATTTGATCCAGGCTGACTTTTCGGGATGTACCACCGGCCTTTGCTCCGTTATTTAACCACCCCTCTAAAGAAAACCTGATTCAGGTCGATAAATCGGCTTACTCGCTGCAGTTTGCCAACAGAAAGAGAAAACCATCGCCGACACGTTGCGTGGCACTGACTGCCGTTTGCTGCAGCAATTCGTTGGGAGACACGCCTTGAACAAAAGCATCCTTGCACTAGGAATCCCCTCTGCGCTCGCTTTGGTCGTGAATTGCCTCGTGGCAGGAGCGATGATCCTGGCACTCGCGACGTTAAGCGTGCCCGCCATACTTGTGCTTGCTGCGCTCAGTTCGGTTATTGCCACCCTGATTTGCCACGCCTACATAGCGCACCAATTGAAGCGTGCAACAGCTGATGACCAAAGTGATAAACACTTCCCTCTGGTTGGCTCGCTAATTGGGAACGTTCGCCAAAAGACCGAAGGCAGATATATCGGCGTCATTAGTACCGTATCCAACACGATTGAGCAGAGCACGCTTTCCCTGGCGGCAACTTCCCACAGAGTGGATCAATTGAGAAAAAGCACCAATCTTGCGACCAGGCAATCCGAAGAGATTGCGTGTGCCGCCGAGACGATACTGGCAACCACACGTCAATCTGCAGAAAACGCCACCAATGCTGCGCAATTTGCTGTGCAGACCAAAGAGAGCAGCTCGCAAGGAAGGATTGCGCTGCAGCAAGCCATAGACGATCTTCATCTGATGAGCAAGCGCACCCAGGAAACGTCCGGGCTGGTATCACGTTTGACTGAAAGCTCCAGACAGGTTCAGGAAATTACGCAAGTCATCGATGCGATTGCCAAGCAAATAAATTTGTTGGCGCTAAACGCCGCGATTGAGGCGGCGCGCGCGGGCGAACAGGGGCGCGGGTTCGCCGTTGTGGCAGATGAAGTTCGCAAACTTGCCGAAAAAACCTCGGCTGCTACCGGACAGATCGGAGGGATGGTCACCGGCATCGGAGAAGAAACCATTGCAGCCGCAAACACGATGACCTCTCTTGCGGAAGAAGTAGAACGCGGCGTCGAGAGTATCGGGGAAGTCGGAAACCAGCTTGATGGAATATTGCAGCATACGTCCGCTCTGGAAGAGCAGGTGCTCGCGATTGCGCACGGCGCCGAAGACAATTATCGGCAGGTGGATCAGATATCAACATCCATCGCCGCGATACACGAGGAATTGCTGGATAT
>CAJPFF010000120.1 GCA_905339345.1 Geobacteraceae bacterium
AACCGCGCCTACAAGAAGAGCAGCGTCTACGCCTTCGCCTGGAACGGGTCGTCCCTGGACGAGATCTGGCACACCAAGCAGAGCCAGAACTACCTGGCCGATTACCAGTACGACACCAATCGCAAGGAGCTTGTGGCCCTGGAAGTGGTGAAGAAGGAAGGGCTCCTGGACAAAGGGGCCAGCATGGTGGCGGTGAAGAGGGTAGAGTAAGTAACCTTTACCACTGACGGAACCTCGGAATACCGGGAAAGGGGGTGCTCATGTGCCCCCTTTTCCGTTGGTCTTCGTGGATATAATTGATTGACATCAGAACTCTATACTGCTAGGATTTCCCGCGTTTTGCGCGTTTTTTCACTATCTTCCGCACCACCGAACCGAGAATACCGTTGACGAATCCCGCTCCCATAGAAGCCCCTCTCCCCAAGGGGGTCACCGACTTTCTCCCCGAAAAGGCCGACAAGATCGGCTACATTGAGGGGAAAATCCGCAGGGTGTTCGAGCTCTGGGGCTTCCGCCGGATCATCACTCCGCTCCTGGAGTTCCAGGACGTCATGGCTGCCGGCCTCGGCGAGGAGCTCAGGGAAAAGACCTTCCGCTTCGATGACCGGCAGACCGGCAAGCTCCTTGCCATCCCGTCCGACATCACCCCCCAGGTGGCCCGCATTGTCGCAACGCGGATGCGGGGTTATCCTCTCCCCCACCGCCTCTATTACAACGGCCGGGTGCTCCGGCACGTGGAACTCCAATCGGGCCGGAGCCGCGAGACGTTTCAGGCCGGTGTCGAGCTGATCGGCCTCGACTCCCCCGAGGCCGACGCCGAGATGGTGGCCATGGCGGTGGAGATCCTCAAGGGGCTGGGGTTCGAGGAATTCAAGGTGGATCTGGGGCATGTGGGTTTCATCCGCGGAGTGATGGCAGCCTCGGGCCTCGGTGACGATGCGCGCCGGAGGCTCCAGGAGGCGGTCGGCAAGAAGGACTCGTCGGCGGTCAGGGTTATTCTCGAAACCGAACCGATCGCGGACCGGGTTAAGGATGAGCTTGCCGCCTTGCCGCGGCTCTTCGGGGGGCGCGAGGTTCTGGCCGAGGCGGCGCGGGTGGTGACCACCGATACGTCCCGCCGGGCCCTGGACAACATCGCCCAGGTGCTGGACATCCTGGACATACATGGCGTTTCCGACCACCTCACCCTGGACCTGGGCGAGATCCGGGGGCTTGACTACCACAGCGGCCTCACGTTCGAGGGATTTGTGACGGGGATGGGCGAGGCGGTCTGCAGCGGCGGACGCTACGACAACCTGACGAAGCGCTACGGGTACCCGGCGCCCGCCACCGGCTTCGCCTTTAACATTCTCACCCTCCTGAACGCCCTGGAGAAGCGGCCCGACGTGGAGGCGAGCAAGACCCGCGACCTCCTCATCTTCAATCTCAGGGACGAACGCCGGGAGGCCCTGGAAATCGCACAGCACCTGCGGGCATTGGGCTATTCCACGGCCCGCGACATTATCCGCAGAAGCTTTAACGATTCCCTGGAGTATGCCCGGCGGATGAATATCCTCAGAATGATGGTAATCGGCGGCGACTACTGTGCTGCCGACGAAGTATACGTGGTACAGGTGGCAGACAAACAGGGGACAGCCGTCAAGAAGGCCGACCTCATGCGGAACGATTTTTCGCTCAATACCCTTCCCTGACAAGGAGAAGAAAATGGCAAACGTGGTAGTGGTTGGCGCCCAGTGGGGCGATGAAGGAAAAGGCAAGGTTGTCGACATCTACACCGAGCACGCGGACGACGTGGTCCGCTACCAGGGGGGGAACAACGCCGGCCACACGCTCGTGGTGGATGGCGAAAAAACCATCCTGCACCTGATCCCGTCGGGGATTCTCCATGAGGGGAAGCGGTGCGTCATCGGCAACGGCGTGGTGCTCGACCCCGAGGTCTTCATCATGGAGATCACCCGCCTGAAGGAGAAAGGACGTCTGAAGGACGACAGCGCCCTGCTGGTCAGCGAGTCGGTCCACATCATCATGCCGTATCACAAGAGGATCGACCTGGCCCGCGAAGCCAAGAGCGGCGACAAGAAGATCGGCACCACCGGCCGGGGGATCGGCCCCACCTACGAGGACAAGATCGGCCGTCGCGGAATCCGCCTCATGGACCTGCTCGATCCGGAGATCTTCGCCCGCAAGCTCCGGGAGTATCTGGAGGAGAAGAACTTCATCCTCGAAAAGATGTTCGGCGAAGAGCCCCTCTCTTTTGACGAAGTCTACACAACCTACAGCGGCTATGCGGAAATCCTCCGAAAGTACGTGGCCAACACCTCCCTGATCCTCCACAAGGACATCGAAGCAGGTAAAAAGCTTCTCTTCGAGGGGGCCCAGGGGACCTTGCTCGACGTGGATCACGGCACCTATCCGTTCGTCACCTCATCGTCCACCTGCGTAGGCGGAGCCTGCACGGGAACTGGGGTGAGCCCCCGGGAGATTCACGAGATCATCGGCATCTCCAAGGCCTACGTGACACGGGTCGGCAGCGGCCCCTTCCCCACCGAACTTCTCGACGCCGAGGGCGAGAAACTGCGTCAGGCAGGGAACGAATTCGGCTCCACCACCGGACGGCCCCGGCGCTGCGGCTGGTTCGATGCCATGGTGGTCCGCTTCGCCGTACGAGTAAATGGGCTCACCGGCGTTGCGCTCACCAAGCTTGATGTGCTGAACGACTTCGACACCATCAAGATCTGCACCGGCTACACTTACGAGGGGAAGCCCGTCGAGGACCTGCCGGCCAACCTGGCGGTATTCGAGAAGTGCCAGCCGGTTTACGAGGAGATGCCCGGCTGGAAGTGCGACATCAGCGGCGCCCGCCGCTTCGAGGATCTTCCGGAGAAAGCACGGCAGTATGTGCACCGGCTCGAAGAGCTGACCGGCTGCCCCATCGTACTCGTCTCGGTGGGCCCCGGTCGCGACCAGACCATGATTCTCCGCAACCCGTTTGCGTAACAAATTGTACGTTTCAAGATTTTTTTCTTGACGCATTTCAGCAGGTCTGATAAAAACAGTTTTCTCTTTGAGAGCCGCTAGCTCAGCTGGTAGAGCACCTGACTTTTAATCAGGTGGTCGTTGGTTCGATCCCAACGCGGCTCACCATTTACACACCACGGACCCGGTTGATTACTCGACCGGGTCCTTTTCCCTTAGTCCCCATCGTCTAGCCCGGCCCAGGACACCGCCCTTTCACGGCGGCGACGACGGTTCAAATCCGTCTGGGGACGCCAAATGTCAAAAAGGCCGCCTTTCTCCGGAAAGGCGGCCTTTTGTGTAAACCTCAAACCCCATAACTGCAAACAATTTCACCGCCTGAACCCCCCATTGATGACGGGGGTCGGGCCGTCGCGGGATCTGGAGAATATCTAACCGGACACCTCTGAGACCCAGGCGGCCTTCGGAAACAGGATGTTGTTTTCCATGTGCACATGCTTGTGGAGATCACCTTCGAACTCCTTGAGCATATTGTACGTTATCACGTACGTGTTACAGACATCATCCGGCATCGCATACCCCTTCGCCAGATTGCGGATTGTCTGGAGCGCTTCGCCAATCTTGGTGTGGTCCTGCTGGAGGCTGGCGAGGCATGTCTTGATCGCGTTGAGATCCTTCGTCTCCGGAGTTTTGCCCGCCTTTCTGGTTGCATCTATCCGCTTGATGGCCGGAAAAAGCACCTCCTCCTCTTGGCGGAGATGGGACGCCATGTCGGTTGCAATCGTGTCGTAGATGACAGCGATCCTGATCACCTCAGGATGACGGGCGCCATGAACCTCGGCTATCTTGTGGGCGTATGCCGCAATCTGCCCGGTATTCTCTTTGAGATAGGCGTGGTGGGTGTTGAGGATGTAGTCGGAAAGGAACGAAAGCCCCCACGACGCGTAGTCCTGGCTCCGCCCGATCGGCTCGCTCCTGACCGCCTCGATCTCCCGCCCGATCGAGGCGGGATCGATGCCCTTTTCCCGGCAGGCCACCGAGAGCGGAACCTTACCGCCACAACAGAAGTCGATCCCGTATTTCGCGAAGACCTTCGAGGTCCGGTAATCTGCGGCGACGATCTCTCCGATGGTTTTCATGGATGTATCCTCTGCCTTTGCCGTCCGTAGTGCGCTTTCCCTATCGGTCTTCTTCATCTGTGTTGTATCCTCTGCTGAACAGCCGGACCAGACCGCCGTAACGGCAAGAAGAAGCACTGTCAGGCTGCTCCTCAGTAGAATTGTCATTGTCATTGATTTTCTCCTTTTGATCAATATCACGGGACACGTGATAACGACAGGAATCATGTAACTCGCCATTCTCCTCTTACCTGTCGTTCCCGCTGATGTATCGCAGGAATCTCCTCCTTCCACACATTCGGAACTACTTACGGGCAAGCTTTAAAATGCCCGGAATTTCCCTTTGCATGTCGGTCGCGTCAATCTTAGCTCCCTGGAGCAGCGCACCCCAGCTCTTTGCCCTGCTTTAGGCGACCCAAAGGTCCTCTGGAGAGGTCCCGTTTTGCTTCTTCATTACAATCGTTTTCTTCTCGACGTTAAATACGTGGGCAAAGAAGGAGTTTTGCGTTGTGGCCAGAAAATAGGGGATCGGCCACCATGGGGCGGGCGGGGTCATACGCGCGGTCGGTGAAGCAATGGCAGGTGATGGCGGGCATTGCCAGGGCCGACAAGGGGAAAAGAACCAGAAGGACCAGGCTGAGGAGATAGTGTCTGCCTGTAATGTGACGCATACGTTTTTTCCTTTTTCACGAGCTTATCACCGGGCATCTAGAATCATATCCGACAGGGTTTGAAGGTCTTTGACTCAAGTCAAAACACCTTCATCTTAGCCGAGGGGCGTGTCGCCATGGACCTGCAAACACTTTTTGTCATCGTCATCGCAATCTGCACGATTTCAAATATTGTGGGGATACGAAAAGCGCTCAAGGTGGAGCCGGCAGAGGCCCTGGGGGGATAAGCGGTAGAGGTGAAAATTTGACAAAGATATACGGGAAGGGGGAGACGGCAACCTCGGCCATGGGGGGACATGAGAAAGCCCTCCCGCGCCGTGCGAAAGGGCTTGTCATGGTGCGACGAGGACCGTCTGATCATTGATGCCGTCAGGCAAACTGGTTGTAAAACTCCTTCACCTTGACGAGGTACTCGCGGGTTTCACGGGGCAGGAGATGGGGCTTGCGGTCGACGTTGCCCGGCCCCCAGTTGTAGGCGGCGAGGGCCTTGTCCACATTTCCGTTGTAACGGGCCAGAAGGTCCTTGAGGAATTTCGTCCCCGCCATGACGTTCTGTTCAGGATCAAAGGAGTCAGTGACGCCAAGCCCCCGGGCGGTGGCCGGCATGAGCTGCATGAGTCCCTGGGCGCCTACCCGGGAAACGGCGTTGGGGTTGAAGTTGCTCTCCGCCTTGATGACCGCCTTGATGAGTCCCACTTCGACGCCGTAGCGGCGAGATGCCCGACTGACGACATCATCGAGCCAGTTGCCACTCTTCTTCTCCTCAATGGGATGGGAGACAGCGGCAGCACCAGCAGGGGCAGGGGCAGGGGTTTCGGAAGCATCCGGGGGCGTCGGGGCGGCGGCGGGTTCACGACCGTTCTCGGCGAAACTCTTGAGCATGAGCTCCACGGCGCGCCCCATGACCGGCGGGCTCTCCCCTCCTTCGGCATCGCCCAGGGAAAAAGCGCTCCGCATCATGTCAAGACGCATGAGCTCCGCAGCCGCAGCCAGCGAGGCACGCGTTCCGGCCCGGGGCGCCGCACCGGCCGCCAGAAGTTCGTCGAACACGAGGCCGCTGACGGCTTCACGGAGGGCAGCCCGATCGGCCTGGGGTTTAGATTCGGGGGTAGCGGGGCGATTGATGAGAGTATCGATGAGCATACCCAGGTCTTATGCAAAAGACGTGGAAATTGTATCGAGTCTCCGTTTTTTTAATTTTTCGATGAGGGTGGTCCGCTTGAGGTTCAGGAGAAGAGCGGCCTCTTTCTTGTTTCCGCCGGTCTTCTTGAGGGCCTGGAGGATGAGGTTGTTTTCGAACTCTTCCACCACGGTATTGAGGCAGATGCCCGAGTCGGGAAGGGCCATGCTTTCCGAGGGAGGAGCTATGGTGACGCCGGTGAACTTTTCGGGGAGGTCCTTGACGCCGATGGAGCCGAATCCCTTGAGGATGACGAGGCGCTCCACGAGATTCTCCAGCTCGCGCACGTTGCCCGGCCAGTCATAGTGAGAAAGAAACTCCATGGCGTCGGAGTCGATCCCCTTCACCTTGCTCTTCTTGTTGCGATTGAAGTGCTCAAGGAACGAGTTGACCAGGAGCGGAATGTCGTCCTTGCGCTCCCGGAGCGGCGGAATGAAGACGGGGATGACCGAAAGACGGTAGTAGAGGTCTTCGCGGAACTGCTTGATGGCGACGAGCTTCTCCAGATTCTGGTTGGTGGCGGCAATGATCCGGACGTCGATCTTCTTGGAGCGGGTGGCCCCCACCGGCTCAAGCTCCCGGTTCTGGAGCACCCGCAGGAGCTTCACCTGGAGGTTCGGTTTCATGTCGCCGATTTCGTCGAGGAAGAGCGTTCCCCGGTCTGCCATCTCGAAGCGGCCAATCCGGTTTGCCACGGCACCGGTGAAGGAGCCCTTGACGTGGCCGAAGAGCTCGCTTTCGAGGAGTTCGTCGGGAATGGCGGCGCAGTTGACCGGGACGAAGTTGCGCGACTTCCGATTGCTCAGATCGTGGACAGCCCGGGCAACAAGCTCCTTGCCGGTTCCCGACTCTCCCTGAATAAGGACGGTGGCGTCGGACTCGGCCACCTTCTCGATCAGCTCGAAGAGGGAAAGCATCTTGGCGCTTTCGCCGATGATGTTGGGGAGAAGAGCGCGGTTCTTGATGGCCGGCTTTGCCCGGTAGGTCTGGCTCTGGAGCGACTGATGCTCGAGGCCCCGCTTGACGTGGGTTTCGAGCTCGTCCAGGTTGAAGGGCTTTTCCAGGTAGAAAAAGACCCCTGCCTTGAGGAGGTTGGAGGCCATCTCGTAGTTGCCGAAGGCGCTGTAGGCGATGATGACGGTGCCGGGACGCATGGCCTTCAGTTTTTTGACGAATTCGAGGCCGTTCACCCGCGGCATCATCAGATCGGTGATGACGAGATGAACCTCCTCGGTTTCCAACTTGTCGAGGGCGTCCTGGCCGTCGCAGGCCTGGACCACGTCGTACCCCTTGTACTTGAGGAACGCGGCTACAAAATCCCGGGTCTTCTTGTCGTCGTCAGCAATGAGCAGTCGCGGTGTATCCATGGTCTCCTCGGGGCAGGCGGGTATCCAGATCGTGATCCTCTCGGTGCGGACGCCATAGTAGTCATAATCCTGACAAAAGTCAACAAAATGACGACCACCAATAAAATATTTTCCCGGCGAAAACCCCTGAAACGACTTTTATCTCACCCCCCTTCCCACCCCCCGCAAGAGCCCTCCGACGCATCTCTCTGCGTCAGTCCGCAACACCACCGTGTCAATTTTCACGCAAGCTCCGTAACCCATTGAGAAATCACATGAAAAAAATTGCTAAAATTTTCGTTAGTTGAGCCGATGAATATAAATGCACGGTCTTTGCGGATCAAGGAGTTCGCCGGAGCTTCAGATCGCCTCGGCATGGGGTGCGTAACCGAATTTCGAGAACACTCTTTGCATGGGGCAGAGCGATGCCTCCCTCCGCGGGCGTCCGTCGAAGAGACAATTTCCGATCTGCCGGAACAGATAAGGAGGAAATGAACCATGGAAACAGCGCTGCAGACGAGGGTGGAGGAGTCCCGGAACGAACTGATCCAGCTCGTGAGCTTCAAGCTGGAGCATGAGGAGTACGGGGTGAACGTCCTGAAGGTCCGGGAAATCATCCGGATGCCGAGCATCACCCGCGTTCCCAACACCCCCCACTATATCGAGGGGGTCATCAACCTGCGGGGCAAGGTAATCCCCATCATCTCCATGCGCAAACGATTCAACCTTCCCGATGGGGAGATCAGCAGCCAGACGCGGATCATGGTCATCGACATGGAAGGGGAGCTGATGGGATTCGTGGTGGATGCGGTATCCGAAGTGATCCGGATCGCCGAAAGCGAGATTCAGCCTCCGCCGGCGGTAGTCAACAGCGCCGTGGAGCAGGAGTGCCTCGCGGGGGTCATCAACCAGACTGACCGCCTCCTTTTCTTCCTGAACCTGGAGAAGCTCATCTCCCGGGACGAGCGGCACCTGTTCAGCGGCATGATGTGACATTGCACGGCGCCGCCGGCAGCACAATGCGCCGCGCCGCCCACCTATTCACGTTCGTGAGGAGCAGCACATGGCAATAGAGTGCGAAGACCAGGAACTTCTGGAAGGATTTTTGACCGAGACGGCAGAGCTGCTCGAAAAGCTCGACGACGACCTGGTTGCCCTGGAAAAGGCCCCGTCGGACACGGAGCTCATGAACGGCATCTTCCGGTCGATCCATACGGTGAAAGGGGCCTCGAGCTTCCTCGGATTCGAACTTCTCGTGAAGGTCACCCACAAGACCGAGGACGTTCTGAACCGCCTGCGCCGTGGGGAGCTGGAGGTGACGCCGGAAATCATGGATGTGATCTTGGAGGCGGTGGACCTGGTGAAGCTCCTGGTGAGCGACATCAAGGGGGGGGACATCGTCGAGCGGGAGCTCGACGAAACCATCGGCAAACTCCTTCCCTTCCTGTCGGACAACGCCAAAGAAGCGACGGTCCTGAAGCCAACGGCCCCCGCGACCCCGGCTGCAGCGCCCGAGGGACAGGTGGCCGAACCGTTGCCGCAGGAGTCGGCAATGCAGGCACCTGCGGAGCCGTCGCCCGCCCAGGAAACGGCACCGGTCAAGGCCGCCACGCCGCCTCCCCGTGCCCAGGCGGCCCCGCCGCCGGCCCCCCGCGACGACAAGAAGGGGGACGACCTGACGGACAACTCCACGGTGCGGGTCGACGTGAAGCGGCTCGACGACCTCATGAACCAGGTGGGGGAGCTGGTCCTGGAGCGCAACCGGATGATGCAGCTCAACACCGATTTCCACGGCGGCAGCGATGAAACCTCCTTTGGCGAGGAGTTCGGCAAGCTCTCCAAGCGGATCAGTTTCGTCACCTCCGAGCTTCAGATGCAGGTCCTCAAGATGCGGATGATCCCGGTGGAGAAGGTCTTCAAGAAATTCCCCCGCATCGTGCGCAACCTTGCCCGGGACCTGGGCAAGGAAGTGGATCTCCTGGTCCTTGGCGAGGAAACCGAACTGGACCGCTCGGTGGTGGACGAGATCGGCGATCCGCTGATCCACCTGATCCGCAACGCCCTGGACCATGGCCTGGAGACCCCTGACGAACGGGTGGCCGCCGGCAAACCCCGCAAGGGGAACCTGATCCTCTCGGCGGCCCACGAGGGGAACCAGATCGTTATCAGCATCAAGGACGACGGCAAGGGGGTCGACACCGAGAAGGTGGCGAGAAAGGCCCGGGAGAAGGGGCTCATCACCGACGAACAGCTGGCCGCCATGGGACAGCGGGAGATTCTGGATCTCATCTTCCTCCCCGGCTTCTCCACCAAGGAGAAGGCCACTGACCTCTCGGGCCGCGGCGTCGGCATGGACGTGGTCCGGACCAACATCAAGAAACTGAACGGCATCATCGATATCCGCAGCGAGCCGGGACAGGGGTCCGAGTTCATCCTGAAGCTCCCCCTCACCCTCGCCATCATCCAGTCACTCCTGGTGGAGGTGGAGGGCGAAACCTACTCGGTCCCCCTGGCGGCAGTTCTGGAGACCCTCCGGGTGGAGGAACAGGAGTTCCACACCATCGGCGGCCAGGAGGTGCTCAAGCTGCGCGACTCGGTGCTCCCCCTCATGCGGCTGCAGAAGATCTTCAACGTGCAGCCCAGCGAACGGAGCCGCACCGCCTGCTACGTGGTCATCGTGGGGGTGGCGGAGAAGCGGGTCGGCCTCGTGGTTTCACGGCTCCTGGGTCAGCAGGAGGTGGCGATCAAGTCCCTCGGCAAGTACCTGGCGAACCTCCCCGGCATCGCCGGCTCCACCATCCTCGGCGACGGGCGGGTAACGCTCATCATCGACCCGGCGGGGCTTTTGGAAAACAGCGACGGAAGCGGCGGCGGACGCCTCGCAGCCTGATCGGCAGACCACGGACACGAAACACACCGGATGAAGGGACATGTGTGAAACTCTCTGACAAGGATTTCGAGGTCTTCAGGGACTTCATCTACAACCACTGCGGGATATACTTCCACACGAGCAAGAAATATTTTCTGGAAAGCCGTCTGGCCCGTCGGATAGAGGCGACCAAGTCCCCGAGCCTCATGGCGTATATGGGACTTGTGAAGAACGGCCCCGGGAAATCCGACGAACTGCTGAAGCTCCTGGACGAGATCACCACCAACGAAACCTGCTTCTTTCGCAATCCTCCCCAGCTCAAGGCACTGGAAAACGTCTTTCTCCCCGAGATCGTGGCGGCCAAGGGAAAGATCGGCTTCCGCAAGCTCAGGATCTGGAGCGCCGGCTCTTCATCGGGCGAGGAGGCCTACACCATGGCCATGATCCTCCTGGAGAAGCGGGCCACGATCCTCAAGGACTGGATCATCGAGATCGTGGGGACCGACATCAGCGAGACGGTCATCGCCCAGGCCCGGGAAGGGGTCTACAACGCCTACGCCGTGCGCAACACCCCCGACTTCTACAAGAAGAAATACTTCCGCGAGGAGCCGGGAGGACGCTTCGTCCTCTCCCCCGACGTGAAGAAGCTGGTGAGCTTCAGCCACCTGAACCTCTACGAAGACGCGAAGATGGTCTTCATGAAGAGCTTTGATTTCATCTTTTGCGCCAACGTCCTCATCTACTTCGACCTGGCGTCCAAGACCAAGGTGGTGCAGCACTACTACAACAACCTCCAGCCCTACGGCTATTTCTTCGTGGGGCAGTCCGAATCCCTGCACGGCGTGAACGACAAATTCAAGACGGTCCACTTCCCCGGCGGATTTGCCTACAAAAAGTGAAAGGTGGAACGGATAGCGTGGAACAATCGAGCAAAATGGAAAAAGCTGCCGCTCTGATCCAGGGGATGACCGATCTCCCCACCATCCCCGCCGTGGCCACCCAGGTCCTGTCGCTCCTTGACCAGCCCGATGTGGAGATCGACCAGGTGGCTGAACTGCTCCTCACCGACCAGGTCATGGCGGCCCGGGTCCTGAAGATGGTCAACTCGCCCCTCTACCGGCCGGCCACGGTCATCTCTTCCCTCAAGGGCGCCCTGGTCTACCTGGGGCTGCGGCACATCAGGGAGTTCATCCTCACCTGCTCCTTCATCCAGAGCTTCGAGGGGAAGGAGGGGGTTCTCGGGGTGAAGTCGTTCTGGGAGCACTCCTTCGGCGTCGGCATCGTGGCGCGGCTCATCGCCGAGAAAGTGGGGTACCACGATACGGAGAAGGCTTACATCGGCGGCCTCATCCACGACATCGGCGAGGTCTTCCTGAGCTACTACCTGAGGGACGAGTTCCAGAAGGTGGTGGACACGATCAAGGACACCCCCACCCAACTGGTGGAGGCGGAAGAGCGCCTCCTGGGCACGACCCACTGCGAGGTGGGGCTCTGCCTCGCCCGCGAGTGGCATTTCCCCGAAGACTACTGCGAGATCGTCGCCTGCCATCACGCCCCCCGGGAGGCCAAAAACGCGCCGCGGCTCGCCGCCATCGTGAACCTGGCGGATCTTTTCTGTACGGTGCGGAACCTGGACTACGGCGGGAAGGAGTGGACCAGCTTCTCCCTGGCCGACGAGCCGGCCTGGGAGATGATCCAGGGGCCGGGAGCAAAACTGGCGGAGTTCGACGTGGAGCGGTTCTGCTACGAGCTGGACGACCAGGTGGAGGAGATCCAGGAACTGGTCAGGAACATCTTCAAGGACAGGTAAAAGAGTCATGCTTCCGAATCAGGCAAAAAAACTGCGCGTGCTCGTTGTTGACGACTCGTCGTTCATGAGGATGGTGATCCGGAGCGTCCTTGAGAAGGACCCCGCCATCGAGGTGATCGGCGTGGCCGTGGACGGGATCGAGGGGGTGGAGAAAGCCTTGGCCCTCAAGCCGGACCTGATCACCATGGACATCGAAATGCCCCGGCTCGACGGCATCTCGGCCCTCAAACAGATCATGGCCAAGGCCCCCACCCGAGTCCTCATGGTCTCCACCCTCACCTGCGAGGGTGCCAAGGCCACCTTCGACGCATTGGACGCCGGCGCCATCGACTACATCCCCAAAAACGTCACCGACAGCATAGACGCCCAGAAAACCTTCAAGGAAGAGCTCCTGCGGAAGGTGAAGGGCTCCGCGGGGTCGATCCTCGGCAGGTCCATGGCCTCGACCGTTCCCCCCTCTCGCATCGTGGTGCCGCCGCGGCCCACCGTTGCCCCACGGCCGGCAGGGCAGCGGTACCAGTACGTGGGGATCGGCGCCTCCACCGGCGGACCGGTGGCTGTCCAGGAGGTTCTCGGCCGGATACCGGGCAACTTCCCCCACGGCATCGTGGTGGCGATCCACATGCCGAAGGCGTTCACCGGCCCCTACGCCGAGCGGCTCAACACCAAGTGCTCACTCCAGGTGAAAGAGGCAAAGGCCGGCGACATCATCCAGCCGGGGGTGGTGCTCGTGACGCCGGGAGGAATGCACACGGCGCTGGTTCGCCAGGGGAGCACCGTCGCCGTCCGGACCATCGCCACCGCCGAGCACCCCCAGTACATCTACGTTCCGTCGGTGGATCACATGCTGACCACCTTCGCCGACGCCTGCAACGGGTCGCTGCTGGGAGTCATCCTCACCGGCATGGGAGCCGACGGGTTCAAGGGGATGAAACACCTGAAGACCAGGGGAGGGGGCACCATCGTCCAGGACGAGGCCACTTCCACCATCTACGGCATGCCACGGGCCTGCATCGAGGGGGGGGTGGCCGACTCGGTCCTCCCTCTCACCCAGATCGGCCCCGAAATCACCAAGGTCGCGGGCTAGCGTCGGGCGGTGAGCGCCAGGCCTTCAGGAAGGAGGTGGGCGCGGCACCGGGAGAATCCCAGCCGCTTGAAGCGAAAGAGGAGAAAGGGCGCAGCGAGGGCCGGGCAGCCGGGGAAGAAGAGGGCGATGTCCCCCCCATCGGTCACGGCCCGTCCGGGGTCGGCCAGGATGTGGGGGATGTCGGCGGGCGCCACGGGAGTGAACCCCGGGGGCGTGGGAGAAACATGACGGGCGGCGTTCTGCACAGGAGCGCCGCCCGGTTGCGTGGAGGGCCAGAGGGAATTCAGCGCAATGATGACGAAAAGCTTCATGCCCGCGAAGGGGGCCATGCCGTTACCTCCTGCATCCTCACTAGACAGGGGAAAATCCGTTGCATAGAATGGGTTCCGAATCCAGTCACCACAGGAACCCGATGGAAAACCCGCACCTTTTGCCACTGCCGCCCACCCTGGGGGAGATCCGGCCCGTCACCGATCCGCACGAGACGGAACGCCATCACTGCCGCCTCGTGGTCCCGGGATCTCTCGCCGACCACGACCTGCAGCGGCGCATCGCCCGACTCCGGGAGCGGTTTCGCGTCTACGCCGGCACGATCCCCTTCGGCCTTTGGGGGGAGGGGCTCGCCCTCACGCAGGAAATGCGCGCCACCACCGATCTCCTCCTCCCCCTGGAGGAGGTGCGGAGGGCCTTCCGACGCCTCATCCGCCTCTCCCTCCCTGTCGCGCCGTCCCTCGACGGCACCCCCCTGCAAAGGGCGGCCTCGTGGCTCGACTGCCTGGAACGCCTTGAGCCCCCGTTTCGGGAACGGGACCCCGCCCGGCTTCTGGAGCTGCTCGCGGCCGACGGGGAGCTCCGCACACGTTTCCTCTTCGCCCTCTTCGTCCCCCGCCGCCATGGGGCCAATGCCAACCGCTACCCCGACCAGGGGAGATTTCTGCACCGGTGGCTCGAGGCAAACGTCGGCAAGGGGCGCGGCAGACCGCTTCGCTGTCTCGACGCCGCCTGCGGAGCCGGCGAAGGGACCTACGGCCTGGCCCGGCTCCTGGTAGAGGCAGGATTCGCCCCCGATGGCTTCAGCATCGTCGGCGCCAGCCGGGACCCCCTCGAAATCTTCGCGGCGGCCCATGGTTTTTTCCCCCACGACCCGGCACGGCAGGAGGCCTTCCGCCACCTGAGGGAGGAGCTTCGCATGGCCGGAGCCCTTGAACGTATCCGCTTCACCACCGAAGACCTGACGGCGCAGTCCGCTGGTGCTGATCGATTCGATGTCATCATCTGCAACGGGATTCTCGGCGGACCGTTCATGCATGGGCGGCAGACCCTGGAGCGGGTCGTGGCGGGACTAGTCGACCGCCTGGCGGCGGGGGGGATCATCCTGGCGGCGGACCGCTTCCACGGTGGGTGGAAGCGGGTCGCGCCGCCGGAACTTCTGGGGGAAATCCTTGCCGGGCGGGGGCTGTCGGTGGTGGAGGCCGGCGAGGGGAGAGCAGGAATCAGAGGCGGATAAGGGCGCCCCCCCAGGAGAGCCCGCCGCCAAATCCCATGATGAGGACCAGATGGCCCGACTTGAGGGTGCCGTTGCGGATATTCTCGTCCAGGGCAAGCCCCACCGACGCGGCGGCGGTGTTGCCGTAGCGGTCCAGGTTGAGGAGGAAGCGCTCCTTGGCAAGGCCGGTCTTTTTGGAAATGAAGTCGATGATCCGGACGTTGGCCTGGTGGGGGATGATGTAGTCGACGTCGCCGACGCTTACCCCCGCCTTGGTGGTGACCTCCTCGATAATCCGCGGGATCACGTCAGTGGCGAAGATGAAGACCTGCTTGCCGGTCATCTTGAAAGTGTTGTCCCGGGCCGCAATGCTCTCGGCGGTGACCGGGGAGCGGGAACCCGACGAGGGAACCTGGATCAGCTCCCAGCCTCCACCGTCACTGCGGATCACGCTCTGGAGGATCCCCCGCTTCTCCTCGGTGGCGCCGAGGATGACGGCGCCGGCGCCGTCGCCGAAGAGGGGGCAGGTCCCCTTGTCCTCGAAGTCGAGGATTTTCGAGTAGGTGTCGGCGCCGATCACCATGACCCGCCGGTACTTGCCGGAGCGGATGAAGTTGTCGGCGGTTTCCACCCCAAAGATGAAGCTGCTGCAGACGGCGTTCATGTCGAAGGCCACGGCGTTTGTGGCCCCGAGGTTTTTCTGGACCATGCAGGCGGTGGCGGGAAGGTACATGTCGGGGGTGGAGGTGCCTACGATGATACAGTCGAGCTCGCCGGGTTCCATGTTGGCCCTGGCAAGGGCACTGCGCGCCGCGCCGGTGGCTAGGTCCGACGTTGCCTCGTCGGGAGAGACGAAGCGCCGCTCCCGGATTCCCGTGCGGGACGCGATCCAGGTGTCGGCATCATCCACGAGGTAGCTGAAAAAATCATTGGGAACGACCCGCTCGGGAACGCACCCGCCTGTTGCCACGATTTCGGCATGAATCATCGCTGCTCCATTCTGACCCGTGATACACGTAAGCCCCCACAGGGGGGGCCATGCGCTAACTCTTTATTTTATCTCACAGTTTACGCAATTCTGTCAAACCTAATTATCCCGCCGGGCTACCTCTCTTTTCGCCGGTCCACGAGGGCGTCGACAACGGCGAAACACCAGAGGGCCGCGAAACAGGCCAGAAGCACCCGTGCGGCCGGCGCACCGGCGGCGAGCTTCCGGGCGACGGCGTTCGCGTCGACGCTGCCGGCCAACTGGGCCTCCAGGAGCACCGGCCCCATCCCCTTGAGAATCAGGAAAAATGCCCCCAGGAGAAAGATGTTGGAAAGGGCGATGAGGATCCCCCCCTTCACCCGCTCCCCCCGCACGACCTGGCCGAGGCCCGGCAGGACAAAGGCGGAGAGGAGGGCTGCTTTCACGTTCAGTTTCATCGTGTTCCTTTCAGGCTATGGCGATCGGCGCGTCGCTGGACCGCCAAGGGAAATATTCCGTGAATCCGTTGACCGGGCGGGGATTAAGGGGTTGTTGATCCGAGCGAATTCTGCTACTAATGCCACAGCCATGGATTCTAACGCAACGGGAAAACGGCATGAGCGGCTTGTTCCGCTCCTGAAGGATCCGGCCGAAGAGGTGAGGCAGGCGGCTGCCGCTGCCCTGGAGCGCCTTGAGGGGATCGACAGCTTCGCCGAGGTGGCCGAGCTTCTCCGCAAGGGAGACCGGGGAACCAAAGTGAAGGCCATCTACGCCCTCGGAAAGATCGGCGGAGAACGGGTTCTTCCCCCTCTCCTCTACTGCGCCTCCCGTCCCGAGGAGGACATCAAAGGGGCTGCCCTGGAGGTTCTCGGCGCCCTTGCCCATCCCCGGGCATTCCCAGTTCTGGCCCAGGGGCTCCAGGAAACCAGCACGGCCCTTCGGGCCAAGGCCATCGCCGCCCTCGGCAACTACCGGACGCCGGAGGCGGTGCGGCTTCTCATTCCCTTCCTCGACGCCGGCGACGGCTTTCTCGATGCCGAAGCTGCCCTGGCCCTCGGCAGGAACGGCGGCCCCGACCTGGAGGAGCGGCTACTGGCGCTTCTCGACTCACCTCATCCGCAGACCCGCACGGCAGCCGCCACGGCTCTCGGCATGCTCCCCCTCGTGCAGTGACAGGCCCCACGGGGCCGTCGTCCTCATTCAAGGTAGCGGGAAACGTCGATGGCTGCGAGGGCCGGATCCATCACGGCGACGATACCTACCCCCTCCTCCCGCGCCAGGTCTTTCACAACGGGAGACGGCAGGACCCTCCCCAGCCCGTCTTTCACCACCTTCACCACTGGCCGCTCCCCTCCCTGAGATGACGGCCGAAAGACCACCGCAATCTCGTTCGTGTCGAGCCGGACAAGGGTGCCGACGGGGTACCGCCCCAACATCCCCGTGAAGGTTTCCACCAGATCCGGGTCCAGCTGCGTCCCCCCAAGACCTCTGATCATCTCCACGGCCTCCCTGGGGTTCAGGGGAGGCTTGTAGACCCGCAATGTGGTGATGGCGTCGTAACAGTCGGCCACGGCGATGATGTCGCACGAACGCTCGAAGGAGAGATCCAGAGCCCAGGGGGGGTAGCCGGTCCGGTCGAAACCGATATGGTGGCCAAGGACAGCCTGCGCCACGCGGGGGTTGACCCCCTCGATCTCCCCGATGATCCGGGCCCCGTCCTCCGCATGCCGCTTCATCTCCTCGAACTCCGCAGGGGAAAGCTTCCCCGGCTTGTTGAGGATTTTCTTCGCCACCCGCGTCTTTCCCACGTCGTGGAGAAAGCCCGCCATCCCCAGTTCCCGCAACTCCTCTTTTTTCATGTCGAGGGCAGCCCCCAGGGCCATGGCAAGAATCCCCACATTCACACTGTGAAAAAAGGTGTAGTTGTCGTAGTCCTTGATCATGGCGAGCCCCAGAAGCGTTGACGGCTCCCTGATGGTGAGATCTGCCACGCGGTCCACAATGCCCCGGAGCATCTCCGTGCTGGGTATCCGGCCGCTTTCGATGTCGCCAAAGAGGGTGCTGACCACGGTGATCGCCTGCCGGTAGGTGGCCGTCGCGTCGAACTCCTCCTCGGCCTCCTCCTGCCGGAGGTCCTCAAGTTCCACGGTCACATGGGCGCATCCCCGCCGGGCAAGCTCTGCCGCCAGGGCTTCCCCCCGGAGGTCCCGCCGGGACAGGAGGGTCACGAATTCCGTCAGCTCGGAGGGGGCAAGACCACGCTGGAAGGTAACGGCCCGGACCTCCCGGGCCGTGAGGATTTCCACCAACTCATCCACGGAGGCGGTGGGAGTGAAGAAGAGGTGGTGCTCCAGAAACAGGACCCCGTCGAGGATGCCGAGCCGCACGGCGGGCTTCTCCCGGAGCGCCTCCCCCACGATTGTGCAGATTTCGCGCAGGGGCTGCGCAACGGCGGGGTGTGCCTCCGGATAGAGAGTGACCCCCTTGGAGGCGCCCGCGAGAAGGAGAACCACCCGTTGTGCCTGGATCAGGGACAACTCAGCCATGGGATGCTCCGTTCTGTCGCTGTTCTATGGCACGTGCAGCCGCGCCGCAGGCCGTGCCGAGACGCCCTCCCGCCGCCTCAAGCCCCGCGAGGAGGGGAAGCGTCGCCGGATCGCCGATCAGACCAACGACGGCGGCAGCAAGGCACTGAAGCTCCTCCCAGCGTCGCCGGAAAAACAGGGGGCGCCTCCCCAGCAACGCCACAAGGGAAGAGACGGCACTGCGGTCGCCGATTCGGCCGATGGCCGCGAGGGCATCCTTCTTGAGGGGGAGGGTGCGAAGGAAAAGATCCCGCTCCGCCACGACGGCAAAGAGGGGCTCCACCGCCCGGACGCTCCGGAGCGCGCCCAGGGAAACGGCTGCCTGACGCCGGAGGACCGGGTCGCCGGCAGCGCCAAGGCAGTCAATGATTGCCTCCGTCGCGTCGGGGCCGCCGATCCGGCCAAGGCTCCGGAGGGCCTCCCGGCGCACCCGCTCGTCCGGATGACCGAGGCACCGCCGCAACTCCGCCACGCAGCCACCATGGCCGATCTCGCCGAGGATCGCCGCCACCATCTGCACCACGTGCCCGCGCCCGTCCGCAAGGAGCTCTACCAGAAGCGGAGCCCCCTCTTCTCCCACGGCCACGAGCCCCGCAGCCAGGTTTCTGAGGGCGCGGGTCCCTTCGGCGCCACAGAGGCTCGCCACGAGGGGGACCGCAGCCCGGGAGCCAAGCTGGGCGAGGAGCGGGAGAAGTCTGTCGTCCTCCGTGCCGTGCATCGCCTCGAGGCGCTGCACGAGAAAATCGACCATATCCTCTCCCGCCGCCTGGTCGAAGGCAAGGAGCGCGCTGCCCCGCCGGGCGAGCCCCTCCCCTCCGTCGTTGGCCTGCCGCAGCAGGAGATCGAGAAGGGGAAGAAGCCGCTCGAATTCACCGCCAGCCTGAAGCCGGTGGCACTCCTTCACAAAGGCCCGGGCGAACTCCCGATAGCGCTCATCATCGGGCTCCCGCGCCATGAGCGCAATGAGCTCTTCCGGCCCCAGGTCGCCCTCCTCCCCGGCACGTTCGCCACGAGTCTCTTCCATCGGCACAGTGGAGAGCAGCGAGCCGGCATCTGCCCTCCCCGAGGAATCCAGGAAAGCCCCGCCGTCCGGCAGGTCCTCGGCAAAGGAGGGCCCGGAAGAGCCTGCACGGATCTCCTCGATTTCCTGCCGCTTGCGGCCGATAGCCGAGAGATCGATCTCGTTGGCCCAGATGGTCGTGATCCCCCGCCGGGCCATGAGCGCCTCCATGCCACCGGCAGAAGGAACACTCCGGTGGTCGAGGGAAAGAAGGGCGAGAAAGGCCTCCAGGTCCCCCGACGAGAGGTCGGGCAGAAACGCCAGGCGACGGACCCGCCTGATGAAGAGCTCCCGAGCGAGGGACTGGGCCATGGGGTTATCCTCCACCGCTGCTCCCCCGTCGGAAGAGGTAAAGCCACCTTTGCCGACGACCAGCAGGAGAGGTTCCTCTCCAATGGCGTCGTGGAGAGCGCTGAAAGCCAGACGGAGACTCTCCGCCCGCAGCGGATGCCCGGCGGGGTAGAATCCCATCACCTTGTGGGCCCTGTGGAGTTCGGTCAGGGCAGCACCACGTCGGCGGGGGGCACCGTCGTTACCGCTGCAGTGCTGCTCCACACGTTTTACCATCTACTATCTCCTTGAAAACCGGGACGCGCCTGCGACAGGGGCACAGCACCTTTCTCACTGTCAAAGGGACCGCACCGACGACAACTTCCTGACACGGGCTGTCCGCCGGCTCCATTGACAGACGCCCCGAATCGGTTTAGAACGTACCCGTACCCACGTTCTGCCGCTACGCACGCGCCCCCGGACCGCTGCGGAGGATGATCCCCTTGAAAACCATAACATTATACGTCTGCCAGAACTGCGGATACCAGTCGGCCAAATGGCTCGGCAAGTGCCCCGACTGCGCCGCCTGGAACAGTCTCGTCGAAGAGGTGCGGGGCAAAGGAAAAGGGAGCACCGCCGTCGCCCTGTCCGGCGGCGTGGCACCGGTCCCCATCTGCGATGTGGCGGGCGAAGCGGAGGAGCGGCTCTCCTGCGGCATCTCCGAGTTCGACCGGGTCCTCGGCGGAGGGCTTGTGGCCGGCTCCGTCGTCCTCATCGGCGGCGATCCCGGCATCGGCAAATCAACCCTCCTCCTGCAAGTGATGGACCATCTGGCACGAACCGCCGGGCCGGTTCTCTACGTCTCCGGCGAGGAGTCGGCCCGCCAGGCGAGGTTGCGCGGAGAGCGGCTCGGCATCCGTTCGAAGGAACTGCTCGTTCTCGCCGAAACGGCCCTCGAAACGGTGCTGGCCCAGATCGGCGCCGTGGCTCCCCGGGCCGTGGTCATCGACTCCATCCAGACCATGTACGCCCCGGGGCTCGAATCGGCGCCGGGAAGCGTGAGCCAGGTCCGGGAGTGCGCGGGGCGTCTCATGGTAGCCGCCAAGCGGAGCGCCATCCCCACCTTCATTGTCGGACACGTCACCAAGGACGGCTCCATTGCCGGTCCCCGGGTCCTGGAGCACATGGTCGACACGGTCCTCTACTTCGAGGGTGACCGGGGACACGCCTTCCGGATCCTGCGGGCGGTCAAGAACCGTTTCGGCTCCACCAATGAGATCGGCGTCTTCGAGATGAAGGAAGGGGGGCTCTGCGAGGTCCGCAACCCCTCGGAGATATTCCTTTCGGAGCGCCCCCTGGGGGTCTCCGGTTCCGCGGTGGTCACCACCATCGAGGGGAGCCGTCCCCTCCTGGTGGAGCTCCAGGCCCTGGTCACCCCCTCCTCCCTGGGGGTTCCCCGCCGCACCACCCTCGGCGTCGATGCCAACCGTCTCGCCCTTCTGGTGGCCGTCCTGGACAAGAAGGTGGGGCTCCACATGGCGGGGCAGGACATCTTTCTGAACGCCGCCGGGGGTGCCCGGGTGAGCGAACCGGCTGCTGACCTCGGCATGGTGGCCGCCCTTGCGTCGAGCCACCTGGACAAGGTCATCGATCCCCAGACCGTCATTGTGGGCGAGGTGGGCCTGGCCGGAGAGGTGCGGGCCATGACCCAGCCGGAAACCCGGGTGCGGGAAGCGGCCAAGCTCGGCTTTACCCGAGCCGTCATCCCCGCCGGAAGCCTCAAGCAGGTAACGCCCATGGAGGGGATGGAAGTAATCGGAGTCAAATCGGTGGAAGAGGCCCTTGACCGGCTCCTGTGAGCTGTTTCCGTCGAAGCCGGCAGTACTTTTTGCTTTACTTGACCATACATTCCCTTTATTATTTGTACGATTTACCGCAAACTAAGGGAGACGCGTGGCATGGACAAGGAGAAGCTCGAATATTTCAGATCGATCCTCAACGACGAGGTCCGCACGCTCCAGGAAGAGGCGGGAAAAACCGTCTCGGAAATGACCGTCGACTCCACCAGCTTCCCCGACCCCACCGACCGGGCCACCCAGGAGTCTGACCGCAGCTTCGAGCTCCGCATCCGGGACCGGGAGCGCAAGCTCATCAACAAAATCCGGGAGGCCCTCGAGCGGATCGAGGATGGCAGCTTCGGCACCTGCGAGGTATGCGGAGAGGACATCAGCGAGGCCCGCCTGAAGGCCCGACCAGTCACCACCCTCTGCATCGACTGTAAGATGGAACAGGAGCGGAAAGAAAAGCACCCGTGACGTCCCCTCCCCTTCCTGCGCACTCCCCGTAGCACATACCGCATACCTGGAGTCTGGATGGCTGTTCAGAATCAGTTCAAGATAGTGAGCAGTGCGATTCGGATAGCCAACACCATCGACCAACCCCACCGGGTACGGCTGAAAGCCCTCGCCCTCCTCATTGCCGAGGCATTTCACTGCGCATCGGCCACCTTTTACCTGGCCGACGAGGGGGAGCGACAACTCCACCTGAAGATCTCGACCCTCCTTCCGGACGAAATCAGCGACTGCCGCATTCCCTTCGGCAAAGGGGTCGCAGGGAGGTGCGCGGCGAGCGCCAGGCCCCTTCGTCGCGGGACATCATCGCTTCACCCCCATGAGCCGTCCATAGGGACCGAGCGCCAGATTGACGCCCATCCCATCATCGACGGAGATCGCCTCGTCGGCGTCCTCTCCCTGGGCCTCCCCGGAGACCTCCCCCTCGACGAAACCGATCGGGAACTCCTCCAGATCCTTTTGATCGAGGCCGCCGGAATCATTCGCTACAAACGCTCCCTCGATAGCATGAACAAACGGCTCGAGGAGTTCTATTTTCTCTACCGGATCAGCAAAGCGATGCTCTCAACCATCAAGCTGAACCGGCTCGTCCACCTGATCCTCGCCGCCCTCACCTCAGGCACACCCCCCCTCTTCGACCGGGCCATGCTCTTTCTGGCCAACGAGCGAACCGAGACACTCCAAGGGATGACCGGCATCGCTCGAACCGACGGACTCGAGCCGTCCGACGGCGGCCCCCACGCATCCGCACCGGACGCCCTGAGCGTTTCCGACGAGGACATTGCAGCCCTGCAGCAGACCGAGTTCTGCAGACTCGTCAAGGCGACGCGGCTCCCCCTGGACAGCACCCAAAACCCCATCTCGCAGGCAGTGCTCGACAGGAAGCTCGTGCATGTGCGCAATCCTCGCAGGGAGCACCCCGTTGACCGCTCCTTCAACCGGCGGTTTGGCGGCGCCTCCTTCGCCGTCGCCCCCCTCATAGCCCATGACCGGGTTATTGGTGCCATCGTCGTCGACAACCGCTTAAGCGGACGCCCCCTAACCCCCGACGAGCTCAACCTTCTGCAACTCTTCACCAACCAGGCGGGACTGGCGGCAGAAAACTCCATTCTCTACAATCGACTCGAGGAGACTAACCGTAACCTCCACGAGACCCAGGAACGCCTCCTGCAGGGAGAAAAGCTGGCCGCCATCGGCAAGATGGCCGCAGGAATCGCCCATGAGCTTAAAAACCCCCTCGTATCGGTGGGAGGCTTCGCAGGGCGGCTGAAAAAGCGGCTTCCCGCCGACTCGGAAGAATGGCAGTACGCAGATGTCATCACCCGTGAGGTTCAGCACCTGGAGAAGATGCTTACCGACATTCTCTTCTTTTCGAAACGGACGACCATCTGCTATGCACGGTGCAGCCTGAACCAGGTCATCGACGATGCCCTCGCGGTGGTCGCCATCCCCCTTGAAGAGAAGGGGATCAGGGTAGAGAAGCGGCTGGCATCACGGCTACCGTCGGTACTGGGCGACTGCCCGCAGCTTCGCCACGTCCTCATCAACCTCTTCACCAACGCCAATGACGTCATGGAGCCAGGCGGCGTACTGGAAATCGCCACCTTCCCTTCCCAACTCGACGGAAACCGGGCCGTTTCAATCAGCGTCGCGGACACGGGAAAAGGCATCCTCCTCGAGCATATCCACACCGTCTTCAGCCCCTTTTTCACCACAAAGGAAACGGGAACCGGTCTCGGTCTCGCCATCGCCCACAAGATCATCACCACCCACGGCGGCCGGATCGAGGTCAGGAACCGCAAGGATGGAGGGGCTGAATTCACTGTAACCATTCCCGTATCCCCCTAACTTTCTTCTTTTCAAGGGAGTCACTTTACGGTATAAATCTGGTGCCGTGTCCGATCAAACAGGACTATTTATAATTTACAATGGGGATGTAGCTCAGCTGGGAGAGCGATGCGTTCGCAACGCATAGGTCGACGGTTCGATCCCGTTCATCTCCACCAATAAACACAAAGGGCTTACAATGAAAATTGTAAGCCCTTTGTGTTTATACCAATTTTGTGCAACCTCTCATGCAACCTCTTTGGGATGCACTCCCCCGAAAACAAACTGCTAGAAAAAATAGATCATCGAGAACCGGAACACATTTGCTTTTCCCAAATCAGAGGTGCCCGCAGTGACGTTACCGTATCGGGTGCTTACATATTGATACTCGGTTGCAACTCTGACGGCTGCGTTAAGGTCATAGGCAATATTGGCAAAGATCTGGGAGTTTGATTTCTGGAAGTCCTTTATGCCGCTTCGGGTGTAACTTGCAAAATTCTCCGCACCTCTCATGCCGTAGCCGGCTGTAATACCCAAATTCTGAGTCGGATAAAATATCATCTGCCCGAATAGACCGTACCCCTTGGCACCGGTCTTGTCCCCTTGCGGTCCTAATAACGGGCTGACGGTTGCATAGTTGAACGACATGTTGGCAGCCTTATATGCCTGCCCTTCGAAGGAAGCTGTCATTGCCCTGCTTTTGCCGTCCGCAGACCTCAGAACCGGTACAAAGGCGTACAGGCCATATCCCCACGAATCAACTGTCTGTGCATTGCCTGCTATTTCCTGATTGCCATATAAGCCAAAAAATCCCACCGTCAGGTGGTTCATAGGGAGGCCCCAGAATCCGGGAGCAACGCCAAGCGCCTTGCTGACAAGCATCGCCTGTCCTGCAATATTGGGCTTGGCACCCCAGGACTCCCCCGCCGTGCCATTTGCAGTATTGCTGTCCTGCACCGGATTCTGCAGGGCCGCTATGAGCTTGAGGGAATTCTTATCACTCAGTTTCACTTTCTGTGTCACCCTTAACTGGGCAACACGGGGGGTAGTCGGGTTGCCGGCGGTCTGCCCCTGACCAAAGTCGATAGTGGATGCTGCTGCCGGCGCAAAGAGGTCCCACGATTGCCCGAAGAGAATCTGTGTATCTGCCCAATCGAGGGTTCCGTAAGCAAGCCGGATCCTCATAGTAGCGGTTTCATTGCTGCTGCCGCCGGAACCGAAAAAATCGGTTTCTATCAGCGCGCCTGTCTTGGCACCCAGAAATGTCGGACCTTCAACCTTGAACCAGATGCGGCTCTGTCGGGCAGAAAAGAGGGACTGATCCTGTTTGGCTGCAGGTGAACTGGTTTTGGGAATGCCGGTGGGCTGCAACGTCGCCACGAGGCCAATACCATTTGCAGAGCCCAAATTTACGGAGTTATACACGTAATCAAGTTTTACAAAGCCGCCAATTGACAACTTGAATTTGCTCGTGACCGGAGAAGCCATTTTCCCATAGATTCCGGGGCTCACCTCACAGGACGGCTCAAAATCACAATTATACGGAGGCGGAGATTCCTGGGGAACTTCCTGGGCCAATACCGGCGTCGCAAGCATTAGCGGAGCCATTGCACAGAATAGCCATTTGCATATCATTACTTACCCCTCCCAACCCTAAATACGGTTCATCCTTTTAGCAGCCTCTGTGAGCTCTCCACGGAAATCGGGATGCGCGATGTTGATCAGATTGAGGGCACGTTGACGGGCCGTCTGGCCGCGGAGCTTGGCAACCCCGAATTCGGTGACCACATAATCCACATCGTTTTTCCCGGTGGTGACGGATGCTCCCGGGGCAAGGGTCGGGACGATTCTTGATATGGTTCCATTTTTGGCTGTCGATGCTGTGGTGATGAAGCCTTTACCGCCGTTGGAAATATTCGATCCCCGGACGAAATCGGCCTGGCCTCCGGTTCCGCTGTATTGCAGATGCCCGAATGATTCGGAACAGCACTGGCCAAGCAGGTCCACCTCGAGGGTGGCGTTGATTGACACCATGTTGTCGTTTTTGCCGATGTTGTGGGGATAGTTGACATAGTCCACCGGATGCATCTCTATCCGTGGATTTTCGTTCATGAATTCATAGAGCCGGCTGGTACCAAGGGCGAAAGTGGCGACAGTCTTACCGCGGTGGGTCTGCTTGCGGGAGTTGTTGACCGCACCACAAAGCATAAGGTCCACCATGCCGTCGGAAAGCAGCTCGGTGTGTATACCCAAATCCTTCTTGTGCAGCAGCGCCTTGCAGACCGAATTCGGTATGCCTCCCCAGCCAAGTTGCAAGCATGAACCGTCTTCCACCAGTTCCGAGATATAACCGCCGATAGCCTCTTCAATCGGCGTGATGGCAGGAATGGTCAAGGACGCAAGGGGCTCATTGCACTCGATGATGTGGTCGACCTCGGAGATGTGAATATGACAGTTGCCGTGGGTCCGGGGTGCCTGGGGGTTCACCTGCACCACCACCTTCGACGCCTTTTTGACCGCCTCCATGGTGTAGGCGACGGAGAGACTACAGGTAAAGTAGCCATGCTCATCCATGGGGGAAACCACCGTCCCTGCCACGTCAACCGGCCAGTAATCACGCAGGAGCCTGGGGACCTCATGGAAGTAGTTGGGGACGAAATCCGCCCACCCTTTCTGGACTGCCTCGCGGGATACGTGGCTCGTGAACCAGGCGTTGACCTTTATGTGCGGAACCGAATCCTCCGTGAAATAATCGGGGCACAGATGATGCTGCTGGTTGATGACGACCCCTTGCAGCTCGTACTTGCGGGCGGCCAACGCCCTCACGAAGAGCGTCGGCTCCCCGACGCTGATAGGGAAGCAGAGATGATCTCCCGACTTTACAATTGATGCGGCTTGTTCCGGCGAGCAGACCTTTTGCCGGTACTCCTTTTCATAGCTATGTTTGGCTCTTTTAACGCTCTCCATGACTGATACCCTCCAGTGGATTGTATTCATTGGTTCAGCACATCTGCCGGTAAGCTTTAAATATCCACCAACTCCTCGGTCCAGGGCGTCCCTTTTGCCAATCCCTGACGCAACTTGACAAAGTCGATCTCACGGCCGGTTTCCCTGGTTCCCTTGTTGAAGGCCCTGAAGCCGATACGGGCCTCGTTCATCATGTTGAGCGCCAGCCATGCACGGGAATTTTCCTTGTTGAGGTTCCACGCCTGAAGCTTGGGCTTGCGCAGCTCTTCCAGGCTCTTGGTCATGCACTCGGGGAAGGTCTCCAGCAGCTTGGCGCACAGTTCCTCAACCTTCTGATCCAGGAGGCCGAGATCGATCTCCCCTTCCTTGATCTGGGCCTGACCTTCCTTGAAGGCTGCGCCGGTCTTGAATTCGCCATGGACGACCCGTCCGTATTCGTCGAGCATCCGGTCGGTGACGACGGTCGGGTTGGCGACGAATTTCCCCCCCACCTTGAGGGCAGGAACCACATCGGCGATGATGCCGAGTCGGGCCGCCTTGTGGGCCGAGAAGGGCTCGCAGAGGGTACCGGAGACCATGGCCTGCTCGCAGCCGATCATGAGCGGCAGGAAGTCGGTGGCCCCGCCGATGGCGGCCGAGCCGTGCTTGGGACCGGCCTGGCCGAAGTTGGCCAGATCCTGGGCAATACTGAAGTCTGCGGCCATGCCGATTTCCTGGCCGCCGCCGATGCGCATGCCGTTGACACGGCAGACTACCGGCCTGTCGCAGCCGAGGATGGCGGAGACCATGTCGTTGAACAGCCGCATGTACTGCCGGTATTCCTGGGG
>CAJPFF010000121.1 GCA_905339345.1 Geobacteraceae bacterium
GGCTGGGGGGGAGGGAACCCAAAGCCCCATGCCGATTACATCGACCCGGCGGATCTGCCGGAGTGCTGGCGCGGGAGGGAGATGACGGTGGATGTGGAGGCGAAGGCCAAGGAACTGGCCGTGGTAAGGCTGATGAGCGAACTGGGGAGAGGGGCGGGACCATGAAATTTCCAATGCTAAGAGTGATGCTGACGGGGATGCTGGCAGGGCTGCTGCCGGCGTGTGTCGGCGGCCGGCCCGACAACCTGGGGGCAAGGAATGGGACGCTGTCCCCCTGTCCCTCGTCACCCAACTGCGTCTCCAGCCAGGCGACAGACGAACGGCACCGGATTGCTCCGCTGGCCTTCCGCGGCGACCCGGATCGCGCCTTTACCCGCCTGAAGCAGGTCCTCGGCCGTCGCGACGATACGAAGATCATCGAGGAGCAGGCCGGCTACCTGCGGGTCGAGTTGCGCACCACCTTCTTTGTGGATGACGGCGAATTTCTGCTGGACCGGGAACAGCGGGTGATCCACGTCCGTTCGGCATCACGTGTCGGCTATTCCGACCTGGGGAAGAACCGCCGCCGGATGGAGGAGATCCGCCGCGCATTTACCCAGGCGGAGCCAAAATCATGAGCATTGTGGCCGCACTCATGGAACGGGGGATGCTCCCCGTTGGTGGCGGGAAGACCTAAGTCACTAATCCTTCTGTTGAATATGACAGTGATTTTGAGCAGAGCCCAGAGAGATGGTATGATACGAAAAATCAGATATTCGAAGAAGACTTACTCATATCCACACTGAACAAGGGAGTACTTTGATGATCAAAAACAGGTTCATTTTTATCGCTGCCGTTTTGGTGGTGATCATTCCCTTCCTTTCGTCGCTCCTCACGTTCTATACGGACTGGCTCTTTTTCGTTGAGACCGGTTTCACCTCGGTGTTCACCACGACGCTGACGGCCAAGGTCGGCGCCGGGCTCTTCTCCGGCGTCCTTCTGCTCGTCTTCGCCCTCATCAACCTCCACTACGCGAACCGCGCCACGTTCTCCCCAAAGAATGTTTTCTTCGAGGGGGGGAACATCTACCGGATCCAGCGGGATGAGGCGGTGCGGCTGGCCGGGCCCCTGAGCATCCTCGCCAGCGTCGTCCTGGCACTCCTGGTCGCCCGGTGGGGTGCCGTGCAGTGGCAGAACCTCCTTCTCTTCATGAACAGCGTTACGGTCGGCACCAGTGACCCGGTCATGGGGAAGGACTTGGGCTTTTACCTGTTCAGCATGCCGCTGCTGGAGTATGCCAAGGGTTTTGCCGGCTTCATGGTACTGGCTGTCACGGCCCTGGTGGCCGGGGTCTACTACGTTCGGGGCGGCATCACCGTGACGGAGAGCGGTGCCTCCCTTGACCCGCGGGTGAGAAGGCATCTGGCGGTTCTGGTGGGAATCTTTTCCCTCACGGTGGCGGCCGGATTCTACCTGGACGGTTTCAGGCTCCTCCTTTCCGGGAGCAGCGGATTCCCGGGCGCCGGCTACGCCGACGTCAACGCCCGGCTCCTCACCTACCGGATTCTTGCGGTCGTGACCCCCGTTGCGGGGATCATGCTGGCGGCGGGCCTCTGGAAGGGTAACTGGCGCCTGGCGCTGCTGCCGCCGGTTCTGGTGGCCGCGGTCTACGGGGTCGGCATCATGGCCTATCCGGTGCTGCTGCAGAAGTTCAAGGTGGCCCCCAACGAGCTGGCCCTGGAGACCCCCTACATCGAGAACAGCATCAAGTTCACCCGTTTCGGGTACGATCTGGACAAGATCGAAACCATCCCCTTCGATGCCGACCTGAAACTGACCGCAGCGGACATCGCCAACAACGACGCCACCATCAGGAATATCAGGCTCTGGGACCACGCCCCGCTCCTCAAGACTTACAGCCAACTCCAGCAGATCAGGACCTACTACAAGTTTTTCGACGTGGACAATGACCGCTACCTGGTGAACGGCCAGTACACCCAGGTCATGCTCTCGCCCCGGGAACTTTCCTACAACGACCTCCCGAGCCGGAACTGGATCAACGAGCGGCTCATCTTCACCCACGGCAACGGCCTCACCTTCGGCCCCGTGAGCCGCATCACCAAGGAAGGGCTTCCCGAGTTCTTTGTCAAGGACATTCCCCCTGTCAGCCTGGCCGACATAAAGGTGAAGCGGCCGGAGATCTACTACGGCGAGCTTTCCAACGAGTATGTCATCGTCAAGACGAAGGTGCCGGAGTTCAGCTACCCCACCGCCACGGGGAACATCAACACCACCTACGGGGGGAAAGGCGGGGTGCCCCTGGATTCGGTGCTCCGCAAGGCCCTCTTCGCCGCCCGCTTCAGAACGGAGAAGATCCTCCTCTCCTCCGACATCACCGGCGAGAGCAGAATCCTCTACAACCGCAACATCAGCGAGCGGGTCAAGGCGGCGGCCCCCTTTCTCCGCTTCGACGGCGACCCCTACCTGGTGGTGGCCGACAACGGTACCCTCAAGTGGATCATCGACGCCTACACCTACTCGGACCGTCTCCCCTATGCAAAGCCCCTCGCCGGGGGAATCAACTACATGAGGAACCCGGTCAAGGCGGTGGTCGACGCCTATGACGGCACCCTGGACTTCTACGTGAGCGACCCCGGCGACGTCATGATCAAGGTCTACGGGCGGATTTTCCCGAAGCTCTTCAAGCCCCTGTCGGCCATGCCCGAAGACCTGCGCCGGCATATCCGCTACCCCCACCAACTCCTCCAGGTGCAGGCCGCCATGTTCGCCACCTACCACATGACCGACCCCAAGGTCTTCTACAACAAGGAGAACCTCTGGGAGGTCCCAGTCCTGGGCGAGGAGCGGATGGAGCCCTACTACACGATCATGAAGCTGCCGGGAGAGAAAAAGGAGGAATACATCCTGCTTCTCCCCTTCACCCCCTCCAAGCGGGACAACCTGGCGGCCTGGCTCACGGCCCGCTGCGACGGGGAGAACTACGGCAAGCTCCTGGCCTACACCTTCCCCCGGGACCGGCTCATCTACGGGCCGAAGCAGATCGACGCGCGGATCAACCAGGATTCCCACATTTCCCAGCAGTTGACTCTCTGGAGCCAGCGCGGCTCCCAGGTCATCCGGGGGAGCATGCTGGTGATTCCCATCGAAAAATCGCTCCTCTACGTGCAGCCCCTCTTCCTGGCCGCCGCGGACAAGGCCGGGCTCCCCGAACTGCGCCGGGTCATCGTCGCCTTCGGAGACGAGGTGGTCATGGAGGAAACCCTGGAGCTGGCCCTGCAACGGGTATTCGGGGGGAGGAAGGCCACGGTCGGCGTCGCTGCGGCAGCGCCTGCGGCCCTGAAGGCCTCGTCGGCCGACCTCGCCAAGGAGGCGATGAGCATCTTCGAACGGGCCACCAACCTGCAGCGCCAGGGGGACTGGGCCGGCTACGGGGAGGAACTGCGGAAACTGCAGCAGGTGTTGAAGCAGTTGGCCCAGTAGGGTCGCTGAAATATCCAGCCGAAAGCCACAGGGAGGTGGCGATCGGCTGAAACGGCAGTATCATGTAGAGTGATTCCCAGGGAAGGGGGGCTGCCGTGACCATTGAAATGCTGCTGGTGCTGGGCCTGGTCGTATCGGCCTTGATCCTCTTTGCCACGGAACGGCTCCCGGCTGACCTGGTGGCCCTCATCATCATGGCGACCCTGCTCCTCTCCGGCCTCATCACCTCGGAGGAGGCTATCAGTGGGTTCAGCAACCCGGCCACCATCACCGTGGGGGCCATGTTCGTCCTCTCGGCGGGGCTCTATCGTACCGGCGCCGTGAACGCCGTGGGGGGAGGCCTTGCCCGCCTGGGACGGAAGAGCTACTGGCTGACCCTTGCCGCCATGATGCTCGTTATCGGGATAATCTCCGCTTTTATCAACAACACGGCTGCCGTGGCCATTTTCCTCCCCATAGTCCTCGGCGTGGCCCGCGACACCCATACCAGCGCCTCTCGCCTCCTGATGCCCCTTTCCTATTCCTCCATGTTCGGCGGGGTCTGCACCCTCATCGGCACATCCACCAATATCCTCGTCAGCTCCATTATCGAGCGCCGCGGCCTCGCTCCCATCGGGATGTTCGAGTTGACCGACATGGGGCTCATTTTTTTTGGCGCGGGGTTCCTCTACATGCTCCTGGTGGGAGTGCGGCTCATTCCCGTCCGGGTGGGCGAGGATGAAGAGGAGAGGCGGCTCGGCTCCGGCGACTATGTTACCGAAATCATCATCCAGCCCGAGGCCCGTTCGGTGGGGATGGTGCTCGCCCAGTCGCCGCTGTTGCACGAGCTGGATCTGAAGAGCGTGGAGGTCTTCCGGGACGGCCGCTTGCTCGACGACCCTCCCGAGCAGATCGAACTCCGCGAGGGGGATCACCTGAAGGTCCGGTGCGATCTGGAAAATTTCCGCAAAATCCAGCAGCGCCGAGGCATCGCCCTGAAGCAAGAGCTCGATCAGGGCGCCACAGAGGGAACGCCGGAGGAGAGCACCCTGGTGGAGGCGGTGATCGCCCCGAACTCGACCCTCGACGGGCGGAGTCTCAAGGAGGCCCGGTTCCGCTCCCGCTACGGATTCACCGCCCTTGCCATCAGGCACCGGGGACACGTCATCATGCGGGAGAATCTGGAGACGACCGTTCTGAGGGCCGGCGATGTCCTTCTCTTTGACATGGGGCCCCGGGAGATCGAGCGGCTCCGCGTTGACCGCACCTTCGTCGTCATCTCCGAGGTGCAGGCTCCTGTCTTTCGCAAGCGCAAGACCGCCATTGCCCTTGCCGTCGTAACGGCCGTGGTGGCGGGTGCGGCTCTCGGGGTGGTTCCGATCATGACCGGCGCCATCATCGGGTGCATCGTCATGGTTCTTGCCGGCTGCCTCACGACGGAAGAGGCGTACGAAGCGATTGACTGGAAGGTCATCATGCTGATGGCCGGGGTGGTCACCCTCGGCATCGCCATGGAAAAGAGCGGAGCGGCTCTCTTCCTGTCGAAGTTCATCGTCTACGCCGTGGGGGGAGCGGGGCCCACGGCAATGGTGGCAGCCTTGTACCTCTTCTCGGCGATCATTACCGCTATTCTGTCCAACAACGCCACCGTGGCGCTGCTGATACCGATCGTTTTCGCCACCGCCGATTCCATGCGGATCGACCCGCGCCCACTCATCATGGCGGTCACCTACGCGGCGTCCCTGGACTTCATGACCCCCTTCGGCTACCAGACCAATACCCTCATCTACGGGCCGGGGCGCTACCGGTTCGCCGATTACCTCCGGGTCGGCACGCCGCTCAATATCCTTTTCTGGGTGCTGGCCACCATCTTCATTCCCCGGTTCTGGCCGTTTTAGCAAGGAGGTTCGATGGATACGCTCCGCGATGTTCTGGCACAAATCAGGGAATTCCTCGAAGTCCCCCTCGTGAAACTGGGTAAGGAGCAGGTGACTCTCTGGGCCATCATCCAGCTGGTGGTGCTGGTGGCGCTCCTCTTCTACCTGTCGGGGAAGCTCCGGACCTGGATCGCGGAGGAGTTCCTCACCCGCACGCGGATGGAGATGGGCGCCCGCCAGGCCACCGGCTCCATCATCCGCTACACCGTCATTGCCATCGGTTTCATCGTCATTCTCCAGACTGCGGGCATCGACCTCACCGCCCTCAACGTGCTGGCCGGCGCCGTCGGTATCGGCGTCGGTTTTGGCCTCCAGAACATCGTCAACAACTTCGTGAGCGGCATCATCATTCTTTTCGAACGCCCCATCAAGGTGGGGGACCGGATCGTGGTGGGAAACGTGGAGGGTGACGTGGTCTATATCGGCGGCAGGAGCACGACGGTGGTCACCAACGACAATATCACCATCATCGTTCCCAACTCGAAATTTATCACCGAGAACGTGGTGAATTGGAGCCACAATGACCGGAAGGTCCGGTTCCGGATTCCCGTGAGCGTCGCCTACGGGAGCGACGTCCATGAGGTGGAGCGGCTGCTCCTGGAGGTAGCGGCCGCAAACCCCGACGTGCTGGAGAAGCCGGCCCCGGGCGTGCGGCTCATGGAGTTCGGCGACAATGGCCTCAACTTCGAGCTGCGGGCCTGGAGCACCACCCTCATCCACCGGCGGGGGCTCCTGACGAGTAACCTCAACTATGCCATCTACAGGTCGTTCAACGAGCATGGGGTCGAGATTCCGTCCCCCCGGCGCGATATCCACATTCTGCGCGACGGGCACGGTGCGGTGCCGGCCGGTGGTGATACCGATTCGTGAGAGTTGTTGACGGGGCGGCAATGACTGTGGCCGATGACGTGGTAAACTGATTGTAGCGATGCTGGATGTACCCTTGCGAGGGTATTTCTGCATATCATCCCCCATAAAGGAGACAGGTCATGAGCACCAGAGACGAGTATGTCAAGAAGTTGCAGGTAAAGCTGGAGGAGTGGAACGCCGATATCGACAAGCTTTCGGCAAAGGCGGGCGAAGTGAGGGCAGACCTCAAGCACGATTACGCCGAGCAGCTTGAGGCGGTGAAGGCGAAGCAGGCGGTGGCCCGCCAGAAGTTCGAGGAACTGCAGAAGTCCGGGGGAAACGCCTGGGAAGACCTGAAGGCGGGCATCGAGCTGGCCTGGAACGCGGTTGGCGAGGCCATCGATTCGGCCAAGTCCCGGTTCAAGTAAGACTGACCCCAGGGGGCTCCGTCGGCGTTCTGTAGTTCCTCACCCGGCCTTCGGCCACCCTCTCCCCCGGGGAGAGGTGCAGGGGTGAGGGGGAGAAGTGTCAACGTGACAGCACCTTGGAGCAAGAAGGACATGGCGGGGCGATCGTGCACGACGACGCCCCGTTGAGACATGGGCGGGGTCGGACCCTTTCGGCAGGAGGCCGCAGATGTTCAAGAGGATCATGCTGTTTATCGTCACCAACCTGGCCATCATTTTTGTTCTCGGCATAGTGCTGAGCCTGCTGGGGGTCGGCCGCATCCTGGACCAGCAGGGAGTGGGGCTCGACCTCGGCAATCTCATGGT